>JBGVNP010000028.1:0-20293 GCA_045125655.1 Eubacteriales bacterium
CTTAGCCCAAAAGTGAATAACCCACAGAGCTGCGGTTTCAATGCTGTCAAAATACTTAACTTTGGCGGGGTCCAGAGTAAAGGTCGCCTTGACGCGATAGTTTTCTTCCGTAGCCTGGGTATCCGCATTCCATCTACCGATGCCCTGGAGCCACTTCTTAACGACTTCCGGCACAGGCTTCTTACCAGAATAAGTCTTAGGAGGTTCAACTTCCTTAGCCTTAATCTTTGCTTCAACCTTAGCCTTGGCAATCTTTTCTCTATCCTCCTGGGAGCATTCATTATGTAAACGATTGACTACTTCCTTTAACATAAGAGCATCTTCCAGAGCGTTATGCTTCTGCTCTTCGGGGTCTTTCTCAATCAGAGAGAAGACACGGAACAGAGAAATGGGGCCAGACATAAAGAACTGCTTAACCTCGGCAGAATAATCCTTAAGCGAATTTGCCATAGACATCGCAAACATATGAGGCATAAACTTGGTCATATATTTTGCGGTTCGGGTGATGAAGCGAGAGTCGCTATCGCCATAGCAGTAATACTCAGCCGGTTCATAATTGGAGTTTTCTGTAACCCAAAGACAGAAATCAGTAAAAGCCGTGTCCGCGTCAGGAGCTTCAGCGAGCATTTCATCGGTGATATGAGTCAGCTCTTTAACAAACTTGCCTACCTTATGGTCCTTGGCCGGACGCACATAAGTGTTGAAGGTCTTGCCGTTTTCGCAAACGCAGCCAATCTGAATGATTTCCTCAGTATACTGCGTTGCTTCAAAATCTACGAAAAATTTCATTAGGCTCTACCCTCCACAACTCTTACCAGTTTGTTAAACATCCCATCATAAGCATCCATCATATCTTCATTGCCCTGATAGCTTGCTTCCAGCATAGCACACTGGATTGCCGTCATTAGCAAATTCATCTCCTGGTCGCTAACAGTAAAATGATAATTATCCATTATTTTATTTCCTCTTTAGTTAATGATTCCTTATAATCAAACCATGCTGCTGACAATTCAGCCTGTACTTGTATCCGCTCTTTTCTATTGTAAGGGATACCAATATACTTATTTTTATGAGTAAAACAAGTATATAAAGCGCTACATAAATTTTTTCTATCAATTTGACGATGAAATTCCGTTTGTCCTTGGACTCTGTGATAAAACCTTAATTTTCTTTTTTCAGTCTTATAAAGTAAATCACAATAAAATTCATCTATGCCGCTGTTAATATATATAACATTGTTTTCAATAGAAAAACTTCCGTTATAGCGCTCTGCTAAATTACTAGCAAGAAAAACAACACGGTCTAAATTCATTAACTTATTTCCTTCCAATTATTTTTTTGAATAATGGCTCGCATATTCTGAACTCCAACAGGATTCATACTGTGGAGACGGAAGGAATAACCGGTATCAACAAGACCGGACTCTTCAAGCCAATTCAAAATGTTGATATAATCCCCGCTATCAGAGGCAAAATCGCCAGCATCATGGTCTAGACTCAAGAGAATAGAATCGTAATCATACTGCTTTTCATACATATAGATTACAACTTTAGCTTCTTCAACACTACGAACCCAGACATTAGCATCGCTAGGCGGAGTCCGCAGGTCATCAACCCACACTTTGAAAGTCTTCATAGGACGCACTCCAATCTCTAATTTTCTTTTGGAAGAACTCATTGATATGATGAAAAGCATAGCTTCGCATATCATCAAAATCATAAGTCTTCTTATAGGGAAGATGCGGAGCGTAATAGATGGTATCGCCATCTCTGGTGAGTTTCACCAAGATTTCTCCATCCAGTTGTTGGATGAAGAGGCCATAGCTGTTCTTATTAGAACAAGCACAACCATAGATTAGAGGATAAATACCCTCAAAATCATTCCATTCCCAATGGTTCTTTTCAGTCATTGCCGACCTCAATCTTTCTCTGGCAGACGGGGCAGTAAATGAAAGGCTTAGAGTAAGGAGCGATTCCCTTGCGGATATCCTCAGAAGTATAAGCAAGCTTAGACTCACAGGAAGGGCAGATGACTTCTTCTTCCTTCAAACCGCATTCAATAATTCTCATATTCTTTAATTCCTTTCTTTACTTTATATATATATTATAATATATTTTTTTATAAAAATCAATAAAGAGCCTACAGTGAGGCTCTTTATTTCTTTTGGTTGAAAAAAACAAAATTTTATTGTATAATATAAGTAATAAAAGAATTACTTGTTTTTCTCATTCCATTCCGCCACAGCATCAGAGACCGCAGCATAATACTTTGTGCTCTTGCCGCAAACCTCACACATAATAACATATTTGCCGTCGGCTTGGTCCTTATAGATTTTCACGAGACGGTCAGCATCGCAACTTTTACATTTATTTAACAGCATTCCGTCTCCTCCTTATAAACGCAATCACGAAGTAGCCGATTGTAAAGCAATTCGTCCTTTTCTTTCAATTCAAAGAAATCTTCCCAGTTATATTTGTCGGTGACAACACCGGTAATGTCAAAGACTTCATCACCAATTTTACAGCCAAAATGGTTGGCAATTTGGTCATAGACGATTTTCGGTTCGTGAGAAGCGAAACGGAATTGTAGGGTCTAAGCCCACCAATAACACATTCCGTTGGTAAAGCAGTCAATTACGCCATCATAATGGTTGGCGTTTTCATTAAATTTCAGAACAGAGGTAGTAATCACAGTGGTCGTTCTCCTTATTGCACTTATTATTTTTTCCATCCCAGCATTTACAGTTAATAGCACAGGTTTGGGCGATTCGGTCCGGGTTCCGCACCTGAATTATCTGAATCATTGGTCCCTGTTGAATTTGCTTTTGGACCAGCTTTGGGATTGGAGACGGGTCAGTTTCAAACGCACATTCATTGCCGTGAACGCATCCATAACATCCGCTCATGCGTGGGGTGCATTCCGGACATAGAATTATAGGGTGTTCTGGAAGTGTCATATCAATGACTGGTTTGATTAGTTTTTTGCCGCACTTTTGGCAACTATAAAGCTTATCGGCGTAAGTGTGGCGCTCACAGTAGAAAGTTTGCGGGTCAATTCTGGTGCGGAAAACCTCGCACGCATTCTGCGTGGGGTCAAGGAAACCGCAAGTTTCGCAGTATTTAGGCATTTACACCCACCGATCTCTTTATTTTGTAATATTCTTCATCACTAATGGGAATAAAGGTTTCTTCATTAAGGAAGAGTTCACACCAATTGAGATTTTCTTTATAATAGCTCTCAATGCGTTGCATTGCCTCAGTCATAGACTGGACTTGGGTCATTGCTATACTTTCCATTTCATACTGGTTAGTACCAGCATTCCAATATTGAACATCAGCATAAGCTGTATAAACCATATGCGCACATCCTTTCTTACTTTATATATATATTATATAATAATTTTTTCTAAAAGTCAATTTAGCTACAATTAATTAGATTTGTAAAAAAATGTAGGACAAAGTTATATAAATTATTAGAAAGTATTTTTATGTATTAATGAAAAGGAGTGAATTTATTTGAAAACAGAAATTACAACGACAATGTCTATTAGAATTTCTCTGGAAGAAAAGGAGAAATTACAGCAGTTGGCGAAAGCTGACGATTTAAGTCTTTCGCAGTTGGTGCGGAAAGCAATAAAAGAATATCTAAATAAAGAGTAAGAGGAGATTTGAATGCCAAAATGCAAAAATATAAAACTATATTCTCATTACGAGTTCGTTTAGCTTTAAGAGAAGCTGGATTTGAGCCGATAATGGAATCGCCCAATCCTTACAAGCCAGGATTGAAGTGCTGGATGTATAACGAGACGCGAGAATTTTTAATCGCGTTAGATAGAATCTTGGAGGAAAACCGCAATGGATGAACTCAATAGATTCGTATTTTATGGAGAATGGCTTGACAATATTAAAGATTTACCGTTAGATATTCAAGATAAGATTATTGCTGAGATAGTAAGATACGGCACAAATAATTGCAGACAATATGAAGAAAATATGATGGTTAGTATGGCTGTTAATTTTACCAAAGGGGCTATTGATAATGCGAAACTGGAGTATTTGAAAAAAGTTAATGCTGGTAAGAATTATGGTCGCAAAAAGACAGTTGATGATAAAGCAATTTATGAGTTGGCTAAGCAGGGAATGAAAGCCTCAGATATTGCGGAACAATTAGGTATTTCTACAACATCTGTCAATCATAGTGATGGATGGCGAAACCGCAAGGAAGAGTTTGACTTTTAATTGCAAAAAAGTTTTTGCAATTTTTACAAGTTTTACAATAAACTTTGCAATTTTTACAAGTTTTGATATATATTTTATTTAGTTTTAAATGGGGGATAAGTGATGAAGGATTTAAAAAGTGGATAAAAATTGTAAAAATTGCAAAGTTTTGTTGTAAAAATTGTAATTTGCAAATAGCAATATATAATATACATTTTTGCAAAAATTTTTGCAACTTCGTTGCCAAAAATCTATTGCATAAAAAGGAAAATTTGCAACAAAGTTGCAAATTATCTTGGGCTGACGCCCGCCGCGAATAACTAAAGGAGTATAAACAAATGGCAATAAAGTTTTTTAAAGGTTCAAAAAGTAATTTTGATAAATGGAGTAAAGAAGCAAAAATAAACACTAGAAAAGTTCAAGAGATTAGAATAGATGAAAAAACAGGGGCTATATATTATATTTTAGAAGATGAAGAAGAAAATAGTATTAATATTTTAGATATTGATATTGATTTTATAAATAAATTATGATATAATATTTATATAAAATAAAAAGGAGAGATATAATATGTGGTAGAAAATAGGTTTTTGTATAGTTTGTTTCATTGGAATGGTAGTCGGGGAAGTATTAGCAAAGAGAGTAGATAATTGGTTCACTTCGCGAACCAATTCGAAAAATGAAATGAAAAATGAAATTGAAATGGAAATCCGAAATCAAAACGTAAATGAAGATATTAACGGTTTAAAGAATAAGATTGATGGGAGATAAGTAAATGGAATGTTTAGGCCAGAATCAAAAAGGTAATTTAATCTATAAGACTACTTATAAGGAGTATTGGGAGCTAGCAGACAAACACCGCATTAATAATACAGATATTTATATTATTGATGATAAGGGATATTATGTCTGTGGAAAAATGATTTGGGGCTATACTTCTGAAGGAAAAGATTTGCCGCCTCATAAAAGAATTCCTATGCCGAAGCCTATCAATAAAAAGCCGGTAGAGAGTAAGCCGAAGACTAAGGAAGAAGCATTTAAGAAGCCTAAAACCGCAAGAGGCCAAAGAAGAGAAGTCGCAATAGACGATTCTTTTTCTCTTTTGGATGATAAGTGGTTGGAAACGAGCGCAGAAGTTGAAAGGATATTAAAAGAAGCGAGCAGTAAGTAAACTGCTCGCTTTTCTTTTTTCTCTTCTATTGGAGGGGGAAGAGTATAGAATATAGAAATAAATAAATAGAAATAGTATATTGTAGAATGTAATAGCATAGAATACCGAATTGGGGTGGCCCCGACCGCGACACACTACCACCCAGTTCCACCCTATCCGATACCGATATTTAGTTAAAAGGGCTAGTTGCCTAGCCCTCCAAATTACAGGCCCAGTTCTTTCAGCCAAGCAACCAGAATGTCATCAACATTCTTAGCCTTGCTTACTACTTCCTTAACCTTGTCTTCGGCCTTATGATAACCCTGATGGATATTCTTCACGTTGGTCAGAGTCTTCATAAAGTCTTCTGCGGTAATTTCAGCAAATGTCTCGGCCCACTCAGTCTTTTCCTTCTCGGTCTCGGCGTAATAGGTTACGCAGAAATCCTTCAAAAGGTCCAGAATGGTGGTGAGGTCATTATGCATATTCTCCTCGCGCTTTGCCGCAGCCTCGGCCCGCATTTGTTCTTCCTTCTGGAGCTGAGCATACTTAGCCTGGGCCACATTCAGATTCTCTGCCATCAAGGCAGCGATTTCATCAGCAGACTGGCCATTCCGCAACAGGTCTAGAATCTCGTCTTTAGAAAACATTGGTAGGTACCATCCTTTCTCATTTTCTATATATATTATACAATATTTTTTTGAAAATGTCAAATTTTTTCCCCGGGTGTGAAAATATGCGCCAGCCTAATCACAACTACTTTTGGACTAGTTAGGGAAGAGCTACGTTATGATGAGAGAGGGAAAGCCAGAGCTCTATTTTCTACTTATATTATACCAAAAATTTTTTGATTTGTCAAATCCAAATTTTGGAAATATGGAATTATGTGGTGGCCCGACCTGCTATGGGGGTCGCTATGTCGCGGTCTTTTCGGGAAAATCGCGTTATGAGGAGCGTCCGCTGGATGCATAGGAAAAATTGCGTATAGGCTTAGGGTGCGGGAATTCGGTCCGGGGCGTCCGCCCACGGCCCGCCAAAAACCCTCACCTTTTAGTATATCACATCTCGGTTAATTTGTCAATACCTAAAATAAAAAAAAATACGAGAGCACTTAAGCTCTCGTATAAAAACTGTAATCTTCGCAACAATTACAACAGGCTACCTTGTCGATGGTGTCCTGGTCGGCATTGTAGCAAGTGGAACAGGATGGGTCATCCTCGGTGTCCTCGTCATCGTATTCGCAAGGGGCGGGCCAGTTGGGGTCTGCGATACAGGCTCCATCAACCCAACAATTACGTTCAGCGCACTTCATTTTTTTCCACTCCTTTAATTATCCTTTTTGAGCGAATAATGCCGAGTCTGCCAAAACTGCCCTCTCTGTACAAGTGCTTGTTGACAAACTCAATGAAGTAGTAAGACTCTTGCCCATCGCTATAATAATTCACTATGGGCATATCGTTTTTGAAAAGTCTTTTTGACCCATCGGCAAGCCATGCCTTGCAGTAATCTTCCTGAAAGGCTTCGTGGTATTTTGCCACTTCTTTGATTTCTGCAAGGGTTGGTCTAACCTCAAAGCAGTGAGTAGGACGCTTCATTTCTCGCAACCTCCAATCGGGCTTTATATCCTTCGTACATCATTTCACAGGTTTCAAAATCCAAACCGCATATCTGCGCCATATCAATTGCGCCGAGGGCACGCTGTAAGGCGTTGTGGATAATCTCACTCCGCCGGTATACGCGGTCAGGTTCATTTTTCAACCCGACTTCCACATAATGGAAGTCGGTGTCAAAAAACTGTTTCAGCTTTTCTTTCATTCTTCTTCACCCCCGAACACGAAGGGCAGGTCATCGCCCAGCCCGTCCAGTTCCACCATTTCATATTCCTGTACCAGATTAGGAATGTCAATGAAAGAACGGCTTGCCATATAGTCCGCCATATGGACGCATCGGTCAATCTGCGTAAAGGGGCGGTCTTCCTTGTCCGTGCTCCACTGCCCCATATGGGAGCGAACCGCACCCAGAAGCAGTTCAGAAGCAGGACGCACCCAAACTTCACGGCAAAACATATCAAACAAATTCGCAGCATTGGGGGCGTGTTCTGCGTATGCGGTCTTATCCATTTCAGCTTCCGAGCCGTACTTGCAGGTATCGTGGATGATACAGGCGCAGATAACATAATCCTTGTATTCCTCACGCATATAGGCGTAAGAGGACATTTTCAGCAGTTCTTCAGCGAACATCACAACCGCTTTGGTATGGCGAACCAGACCGCCGTTGCCCTGGGAGAAGATGGGGTGATACTTGCCGGAAGAGGAAGCACCAATCTTCCAGAAGTACTCCGGCACCCATGTATCCAAATATTCCCGGGTCATATCTCGCAGGACAGGGTCTTTGATAAGGGACAGTTCTCGTTCAAAATGTTTGGATTTCATCATAGTTTATTCTCCTTTGTTAGAGCCACTGCTCTCTTGATTACATACATATAATAGCATAGTTTCGGGAAAAAAGCAATATGGCAAAATGTACAAAAATTCGGTGAATTTTTTGTGTAAGTTGTGTATAGTGCCGAATTCTGCTCGCGGCGCCCGGTCGCGAGCAGCTCAAAAAAATCGCCCTACAGGGCGATTTCATAGGTTTTGCGGATGGTGACCGAAACGCTTTTAGGCTTGACCGCACAGAAAAATCTGTCATTGCGGATATATTCGCCTATACCCAGTTCTTGCCACTGTGCGCGCGTCTTGTCCTCAAACCGCAGGGTATTGTATTTTGAAAGGGGCAAATGCCAGTCATAGACGAATTCCCCGTCTATTGGCATCGTAAAATTGGGGGATTTCTTATAGTTCCGATTATGTTCTGTCTGTCGGCGTTTCAAATCATTGGTAGTGCCCACTTTAAGAATAAAGTTGCCGTTGGTATCAATGTAGTGTCCAACATACAGAAATTCTTTATTTTTCTGCATATTTCCTCACATTTTTAGGTTATGGGGTGATTTCTCACCCCATTTCCATTACTTTTTCGGCTTTCGCTTTTGGACAAGGGTCAATTCGTAGCATTCCTCACCAATTTTGAAAGCAATCTGCCGTTCTTTGTTGGTGATTTCCACATTTTCGGTCGCATATTCGCTATTTTCAGTCAAAAACTGGGCGATTTCTGCGATAATTCCGCTTTTAGTGGGGTTTGCCTTGCGTTCCCTCTTCTTAAAGTCATATACCGTGGGAGCCTTTTTAGTGCCTGCCTTGGTATACTCCTTGACTACCTTCTGTTGTTCTGCGGTCAGGTCGTGCTCTGTCTTTTCGCCCTTGTCAATCGCCTTGTCATATGCGATTACCTCTTGGGCTTCCTCTGCGCTGATGCCGAGCACACGCATCAACTTTTCAACTTGACTTTCTGCCATAGTATCACCTCTTTATGGGGAGTGGGGGGTTGCCCCCCTCACTCCTTATGGGCGGTGAAGTAGGATACCCGCTTCTCCACCACCTTGTCCACCAGTTCAGCCAGCAGAAGCTGTCGCACCAGAGCGGTCAACTTCTGATTGGAAATGTCGGCAGGCAGACCAGGCACTTCCTTCATCAGCTGAGTGATGGTGTACTGCTTGGCATGATTATCCTGCAGGAAAGTCAGAACGGAAGCCTTGATGCCGTCCTTGACCTTGTCCTGCTCGGTCTCCTTATGGGGAGCGGAAGCCTTCTTCTCCAGAGCGGAGATACGGCCGTTGATAAAGTCTTCCATACCGGGGTATGCCTTGACTTCGGCCATATTCAGCAGAGCGGAGAAATAGTCCTTGTGGGTCATCTTCTTAGACATAGTATCAATTCCTTTCTGGTTTGGAGGGTTTTCCTTCCCTTTGATGATTTTATTATATCACAAGTCTTGCGACTTGTCAATACCTTTTTTATATTTTTTTCAAAGTGCTTGGAGTTTCGGTTCGATTTCCCTTACCTCTTCCCTGTGATTATATATTACCACAACGGGATGGAAATTGCAAGACTTTTTTGCGAAAAAGATGCACAAAATCGGGAAAAATATTTATTGAAAATTTATGCAAATTTCCTATTGACAAATTGCTGAGGGTCTGGTATAATGGAATTTCGGCCCGGGCACATTCGCGCGCGGGCCGATCAAAAATCAAGTCAAAAAAATAAAAGGGGCAAATGCCCCTTTTAGATATTGATGACCTCGCCTCTCTGTGCGATAAAATCAACCTCGTCCCAGAACAAATCCTCGGACTGACACCACCGCAGGAAACGAATTTGAGCCGGGGTCAACGCAACCATGGTGCGGAACTCGCCTTCACGGCTGAGAGAATAGGTACTGCGTTCGCCATCATCCTTGGGCATCGGCACAGCCTTATCACGGAAGCCCAGAGCCTTGATGATTTCGCCTTCGGTTGCGTCCCTGGTCTTGTCGGTCTCCGGCAGGAGAACCAGACCGGCTCCGCACTGGATAATGCGGAAATCTCCGCGGATGTTATGATTTCGCAAAGCGTTAGAAACATTGGTGCCAATGACGGTGAGAGAACTTGCCAGAGAAGAATGAATGGTCTTCATAATATATCTTTCCTTTCAAATTAAATCAAAGTTTTACTTTCTGCAACAAAGTACTTGGCGTTATACAGGTCGCAGAGCTTCTTGACCTTTGCGCTTTCTGCCTGCGTGGGGCAGTAGAAATTGAATAACACATACTTTTGGATATCCACATAATTATGACTGATGCCGTGTTCAACGCAGTAATCCAAAATCAACTGCTTATAGTTGGGGTCAACGGTGGCTTCCACCTTCCACAACTTATCTTTCCGCATTGCTTCTTCCGTCCATTTGACAATTAGAGTGCCGATAACATTACAGAAGAAAGTAATCACGCACTTCCAAAGCATCGGAAAGTCTGCCACGGTGTAAATCACCATAATGTTATAAAAGGCGAAGTAAGCACCCGAGATAAAACTTGCTACCCATTTATTACCCTTGATGGTTAGGATAGACCGCACAGTGGATGCGATAACATTAACCAGGGACAGGACGATAAAGGTAATTAAAAACTGATAATCCATTTTGAAAACCTCACTTTCTTTACTATGGTAATTATACCATATAATAGGGGTTTTGTCAACCCCTATTTCTTGGTATTTGCGAAAAATACTAACGGCCCATCATATCTTCCGCACCAGTATTCGTAAAGGAGTTCCGATACATACATGATTTCAATATCATCACGCGAACCTCGCTTATGATACCAGACACCATTGTCCGCACGCTTTACGAAGTGGAAGTCGCCATCGTAGGAAATGCGGAACGCGAGCATATATTCATTAGGGCGGATATCGTCATTGATGCCGGTCAGCAGTCGCAGAGTGGGGATTTCTGCCAACATATTCTGAACGCACCGCATAGTAGGGGCGAACATTTCATCATCATCAAAAAACTCATCATTCCAGAAAGCCCGGGCTAACGGGGTTTCATCTTCCCTAACATCCAGACCCCAGGGGCAGTACCATGCGAACAGGTTAAGGGCATAGCCACCGCAATTATATACGGCTTTGGGGGTGTTCTTGATGTTCCGACTATTGGAAGAATTATAGGGGTCGCGAGCGATGGAAGCAGTTTCACCGCTACTACAGTTAGTTTCATTGAAGATAGCCATAATCTCAACCTCTCTTTCATTGTCTTTATTATATCACCGATAGGGGCGAAAGTCAAGCATTATTTCGGGAAAATCAAAAGTTATTTTTTTAACGAACAAATTCAACAATTTAATGTGGTAGCACTTTAATGCGCTAAATTCGCGCCGGCCAGGAACGCAGGCGGCGCGCCCAAATAAAAAGCCCTCGGATTAACTCCGAGGGCAAGACAGGGTGACCTTGTATTTTTTTCCAGCCCATGTGAATAAAAATTCACGCTCTGGATTTACGATTTCCAAATTATTACACATAGGCTGTTCTTTCAGCACTTCCGCAATCAACTCAACCAAACCCAGTTTAATTTCGTCCGCTTTGCGGTCTCGCTTTTGGAACTGATAGACGCCGGGGGCTCGTGATACTTGGCGCGCAGTTTTTGACGCCTTTTCCTGCTCTGCGCTAAGTTCAAAGAGTTTTTCGCCCTTTTCAATGCGTTTATCGTCCTCCAGTATTCGCTTTGCTTCCTCCGCATTACACCCCAGTCCTTTCATAATGCGCTCCAGTTGGGTCAAGGGGGTTTCCCCCCTTAATCTGCAACCGCAACGGAGAAGTAGGAAACACGCTTCTCCACGGTTTTCTGAACCAGTTCAGCGAGGAGCAACTGGCGAACCAGTGCGGTCAGCTTCTGATTGGAGATATCCGCAGGCAGGTTGGGGACGGATTTCATCAGCTGGGTAATGGTGAACTTCTTGTCGGGGTTGGCAGACAGGAAAGCGAGGACTTCGGCCTTAATGCCGTCCTTTTCCTTGTCGGCTTCGCTTTCCTTCTTGGGGGCGCTGGCTTTCTTTTCCAGTGCGGTGATACGACCCTCAATGAACTCGGTCATGCCGGGGTAGTTCTGAACCTCAGGCATTTCCAGCAGGGCGGTAAAGTAATCCTTGTGGGTCATCTTCTTGGTGGTACTCATAGTATCAATTCCTTTCTTTTTTAGGGGTTGTTCCCCTTGATTACGTATTTAGTATATCACAGGTTAGGCAATTTGTCAAGCACTTTTTTCAAAAAGTTTCTTTTTCATTGCCTTGTGCTGACGGTAGCAGTAAGCCACAATTTGCGCCTCAATCATTACATCTTCCAAACCCGTGTGGCTTTCCTCAAAGTAGGGGTCTTTGATAATGAAACGATAAAGATTTTCCGCAGTTGTAGAGAGTCTGCCGTTGGCTGTCAGCAAGCCGTATTCTTCGCAGAACTTGCGATAAGTCGGCATATTATGAATAACAGAGCGAGCCATTTTCATACTATCCCAAATCTCCGTGCCATAAGGGAACCAGTAGCGGAACTTGCTTTTGGTGGTCCATCGTTTGAGAGTGTTTAAAGAATTATAGTCGAACCTGGCATTGTGAGCGCATACCTCGGTAATGCCGTATTCTTCCATATCTTCCATCATGGTTTTCCAAATCTCATAGGTGTCTGCCATGATGCGAGAGCCATCCTTGATACCCTCAAGGTAAAGGGGGATTTTGTCAGCATAATAGGCGGTTCGCA
The DNA here is from genome assembly GCA_045125655.1 of Eubacteriales bacterium. GTDB lineage: Bacteria > Bacillota > Clostridia > Oscillospirales > CAG-272 > RGIG4608. The sequence continues at coordinate 12,521 of JBGVNP010000028.1, forward strand.
TTAATTCACGTTCATACACGAAAATATCTCGGTTCACGAAAGAACGTGTGCGGTAGATGTTGCCTCGGGTATCCATCACAACCCAACCGCAGTCATAGACAAGGGTTGAGGATGTATCCAGTCGGCCACTATCGTCCCGCATAGTGTTTGCGGTTTCCGTATCCACTATTAAAATATAGTGTCTACGTCGGTCAATCTTATTCATTTTTCAAAGTTCCTTTCTCCAAGGGTCTTACCATCGTTTCCCCTTGACACTTACTATTATAGCAGATTATACGCAAAAGTCAATACCTTTTTTGGGATTTTTAAAAGTTTATTTTTTAACAAAAAACTTCAACAATTTATTACTGTAGCATGCTAAAGCGCTAAAAACCGCCCGGCGCGAACGCAGGCGGGCGGCCGAAAAACCAAAAGACCCCCCATTATGGGAGGTCAATTGGTGAGAAAGAAAGAGAGGTAAAAAGAGTCTGTGGTGGGATGATTAATCTATGAAATCAAACATCCCATATGATTCTCTTTCTTTCTGGACGCCCTCAGAACAATCTGAGGGCATCCATGATATTGGTGGCATCAAACGCAGGACCAGGCCAGTTGGTGCGGTTGTTCTCTTCGTCATCAAAGAGAATGTCATAGGGGCAGTGGCAGAAGTTCTGCTTGGGCGTGCCGTGGGGGACGATATGAATGGCATCCCAGTTCACGGACGGCATATGCTGTGCCAGCCAGTTCAGCTTGGCTTCGGTCACTCGCTCGTTATACTCGGCAGAGCCAGTCTTGGACAGCCAGGAGATAATGGCGATATGGTAGCCGTTTCGCTGAAGGTTATTCAGTCTGCGAGCCAGAGCCGACAGGCGGAGCAGGGGCAGGGCATCTTCGTAAGGGGTGGTATCTTCAGCGGTCAGCATAGCCAGCCAGTTTTCAACACCGTACAGGTCAGCGATAGTTCCGTCCATGTCAAAGTTGATGGTGATAGTAGCGTTCATTCGGTGTTCCTCCTCTTTCTTTGTGCTTTCATTATAGCACACTCTTGGCTTGTTGTCAAGAGTTTTTTTCTAATGGGGATTGCTCCCCATTAGAAAGTGACCTCGTTCAGCAGTTTCTCAAGCATTGCCTTATCACCACCCAGTTCCAGTTCCAGAATGATGCTTTCGCCGGCTTCCTTGCTTGCCTTGCGGATGCGGTCGGTTTCCTCGGTCAGTTCGCGGTCATAACCGGGCTTGAAATACAGGTCACCGAAGTTGGTGGTAAACGCGATGCTGTTGGGGTTGGAATACCGGGTCTGAATGGTATACTTGGGATACTTCTCCAGAATGGCCTGTGCCTTGGCATTAGCTTCGGCGAGGACGACTTCCAGTTCTTCCCGGATAGCCTTGCGCTCCTTGTGGCTGGGTTCCCACAGGGTATCAATCTTGGACTGGGCCTTATTGTTCAGGGTGCGGAGGATATACTCCTCAATTCTCTTGGTAACTCTCATGGTAATACCTCTTTCTTTCATTTTATTTATCTCTTGGGAAGTTCCCTTACCTCTTCCCTGTGATTATATATTACCACAGCTTGAGCAGAAAGTCAATAGTTTTTTTGGGAAAATTAAAAGTTATTTTTTTAACGAAATACTTCAACAGTTTTTTGCTGTAGTGTGCTAAAGTGCGAAATTCCGGCCGCGCACAAACGCAAGCGGCCGGCCGCATAAATATTCATTCGGTGAATAAATATTCAAAAAGGCAAAATAAAAAATGGGCAGAAGCCCATTTTTTAATCAAGGTAAACATCAAGCTCCGCAATCAGAGCAGACAGAACGAACTCGCGGCCACAGCCGCAGGAAAAACGGGACAGCAGGAAATCGCCGTTGCGAGAAACTTCGGGCAAGCCTACAGGCTTTACCTGAGCGGTAGAACCGCAATTAGGACACTTGAAACGATACATAGCAGAAGCCTCCTCTTTCTTTGTGTCTTTAGTATAACACAAAAGGGCTTGAATGTCAAGCCCTTTCGTAAAAATTATTCAACAGAAAAGCCAATCATGGAAGCCATAGCCATGGCGAGTGTGGCGTCCTGTGCGTTCTTGTACTCATAGACCAACACGCCAATCTGCTCACCATCGGAGTTGATAGCGATAGTCTGGAGCCCATTACGGGGAAGGGAAGCATTTCGCCACTCTTCCAGCCACGGCCAGTTGACACCCTCGCCAATGGGGTCGCCGTCCATGTTGTAGACTTCAGCGCGCACACCGTGCCGCTTCAGAGCGCTGACCGCAGACACAGAAGCGGTCAGCGCGTTCTCATTGATAAGAGAATACTTTTTGAAACACACGCAGTCCTTAGTGGTGTAGATTTCCAGAGGGTCGCCCTCGCGGATGCGCATTGTGTGGCGGACTTCCCTGGGGATGACCACACGACCCAAATCGTCAATACAGAGAATAATACCTGTTGCTCTCATAGAAACAACTCCTTTCTTTATCTGATACCAATATACCACACTTCTGGCGAAAAGTCAATACCTTTTTATAAAAAAAATGGAGCGGTAGGACTGCCTACCGCTCTTTCAATATTCATAACTTCGCCATTGGTAGTTTCTGCCAGTACAGACCCGCCAAAGGGATAGGCGCTTACTTGTTGGCTCGCCACACCTTACAACTAAATCATAGAACCACAAACCTTTCAGATATAGAGTATCTATATGAACCAAATAGGGGATGCTTTTACTCCGGTTATTCCAACGATACCGCAAAACGCTTGACTGCCTTTTATTACTTTTGGCAGGAGGGGTGCAGCCTTTAACCGAGCGGGCGCTTCGTACTGACCTTGCCTTAAAGTCTATCAGCCTGACTGCTACCGAACTGCTCCTCGTGGTAGCTCAGAGTCCTTGTCGGAGAGGTCTTACCTCTTCCCTGTGATTATATATTACCACAACTTGAGCCAAAAGTCAACAGGTAAAAGTGTACAAATATGGGAAAATTGGGGGCAGAAAGTTTGTGTAAATTGCCTATTGACTTTTTTGCTGGCCTGTGATATAATGGAAATTCCGCGCGCCACAACTGTCAGCGCGCGGCCGAATTTTTATGCAGCGTATGAATATTTATTCAGAAATTCAAAAATGAAATGAAAAGCCATCCCAATTTCGGGATGGCTTTTATTTTAATATTCGGCTGTGATAGAGAGCACCATATCAGAAGGAACACGAACCACCGGATTGCACCGCATATCCGAAGGCTGGAGCACCGTATATTCAACGATGGTTCCTTCTTCTTCCCTCTTCTGGACCAGTGCATATCCATAGATTTTGTATGCGGTGACTTTGCCCTTAAGGCGCATGGTGATGCGAGCGGGTTCCATTTCGATAGATTCAAACTTTTTCATATTTTCTCTTTCCTTTCTTTTTGTGGATGGGTTTTTCAGCCCATCTGGATTTCCCAGTTGTTGGGTTCTGCGAACGCCGAGAGGATACCGAGCACACGGGGGATTTCGCTCATCTCTACCACTTCGCCGGTTTCGCAGTTAATCAGCACACCATCTTCGTGGTAGTAATCCAACAGAGAGCGGAGCACGCTTGCGGTCTTGTCAATACAAGCCATATCAACGGGGCTGGGTTCGGTTCTTGTAGTAATAGTCATTTTCATTTTAAGTTCTCCCTTTCTTTATCTTGTCTTTATTATAGCACAAGGGGTTAGGTTTGTCAATAGTTTTTTTGGATTTGATAATACTTTTTTTTCTTGAAATTGCGGACGATTTTCATATATCGAGCGGGGATTGGGCCACCGAACATCCAACCGAGCATTTTTTCATCGGCTAAATGAATAGTGATAACAAAGTCTTGTTCTTTGTCCATCACGAACACAACGCCCGTGTCAGTGAGTGCGTAGCGGTGAGTTTGTCCAACGAAGTAGCGCTGAATAGTGCCAAACCCCACACGCTCCATAATAAACATTATGCGTCCGTTTCTATCTTCGTAGCAGTGGTGGGAGAACTGAAAATGCATCATCATAAACTTCCATCCTTTCTATTGGAGGAGGGCTTTTCAGCCCTCCAGTTCGTCCTCTCTGTATTCGGTGTGGAGTGCGTTCAGAGCGTCAACCACTGCGGTCAGCCGTTCCACCAGATTGGCGAGGTCATTAAACTGGCGGTCATATTCAGCGCAGATTTCGTTCATCTCTTCAAAGGCGTCATCGTCATATGGTTCGGCAACTTCCAGGGCATACAGATTATCGTATGCGGTATCTCTGAGTGCGTCCAGAGTGTTCAGCTTGTGAGTGGTTTTCTCTAACAGGGTGTGATACTTAGTAGTCATTCAGATTACCTCTTTCCTTAATTTCTGATTAAAGTATATCACAGGTGAACCCAAAAGTCAATAGGTTTTTATAAAATATTTTTTTAACAATTTCCTTTATCGTTTTAAAACTTTATTATATTAAAGTGCTACCACTTTATCGCTGTAAAGTGCTACCACTTTCGGGATTTATCACTTTAGTGTGTGAAAGTGCACTTTCGCGCTTTATTATGCTGAAGCGCTAAACTATGCGAAATACGGCGCGCTTGCGGCACTGAAGAGCCGTAAGCGCGCCGCCCAAATTATGGGAAAAGCCTGAGCATTATGCCCAGGCTTCTTCTGTATATTTATGCAACAGTGCTGAATAATTTAGGCCGAGCGCCAGACAGAACGCTTGGAGTGTATCAATGCACTGCATCTTTTCGCTTATGGTGACAGGCTCATCAAACTGTAAGCGAGTGACCAGATTATTGAGCCACACCCATTCCTCATGCGTGTCGATATGGAAGTCGATTGCATCTGCTCTCTGCTCTATGGTCTTGAGCATTTTATCCATTGCCGCAGTCTTTGCCATATTAGCCGACCTCCTTCAATGCCATCAGCTGGCTTACCGAGATAATGCTATCGTCATAAACATCTTTGGTGTTATGGGTGTTGAATGTAATCACATAGTCCTCTTGGATGTGCCAGCCGCTGGTATCTGCTACTCGCAGTTCCCACAGTTCGCCATCAGTTGTGCAGAACAACACACTATCTTCGGTCACACACTCGATATATGCGTAGTCTTTGCGCTCGCTGTCCACTTCTTCGTCCTGCTGAGTCAGCAGGACGAAAAGGTTATACTGGGAAGGCTCTCTGTCGTTGGTGGGTGCGTTGGTGGTGATGATGTTGTGCCAGCTCCATACACCCCAGACCAACAGACAGACCATGATGATGCTAACGATACCCTTAATAATGTTTTTCATAATTGTTACCCCTTTCGTTATTACAGAAAATCCTTCATGCTCATTCCGATTTCATGGAGTGGGTCGGTATCCACATAATCCCAATCTTCCAACTCCATGATATCTTCCACAACCTCATCTTCTGGAATGTAGTCATGTTCAACGGTGATACAGCTGTCAAGGTCTATGTCCCAACCGTGCCATAGCTCGCTTGCCAGTTCCATCGCTTTATCGTAGCTGTTAAACTGGCGGTGTTCATTATCGCCGTCCACCATGTACCACTTAACGCTGTAAAAGATTTTTGTCATAACTTTATACCCCTTTCTTATATTCTCTGAGGGCTTTAGCCCTCAGAGATTTCCGCCATCTGCTTATCTGTTGCCCAGTCAAGGGAAGTCCGCACATTGGAAGTCTTGCGGAAGTTTTCAGCATCTTGTGCGTTACCGCCTAACGCCATAGCGTAGGCTTGCCAATCAATCGCGCCTTGTGCGGTAGTTTCGCGGTAAACAACCGCTTTGGCGTTGCCTTGTACCTGGATAGTGCCGTAGGCGTACTCACTTTTCGCAGTAGACTTTAACGCCTTGCCCATAGTGGCGAAAATCGCTTTAACGGCGTCCTTTGCCATCTTTTCGGCTTTTTCAGCCTTTGCCTTTTCTTCCTTAGCCTTCAGATAAGCGATAATGGCGGTGCGCTCGTCGTGTCTGAAATCAACCTTAATTTTCATAGTGTAAACCTCTTTCTTTCTTTTGTTGTTTTGTTGTAGTCACTGGTTAACCAGTGATTACATTGTAAACGATAAACATCAGAAAGTCAAGAGTTTTTTGCAAAAAAGTTTATTGGCAGTTTGCACAAACTGACAAGCCTTGTTTTGTGTAGATTGTATAGGGGTGCATATTTATTCATGGCTTGCATAAATATTCACTGCTCCGGCACATAGGGGGGGTGCTTTACGGGATTAAAGTTTTAACACTTTAGCAAACTAAAATGGTCTGGCCAAAAAACCACCAAATCACATTTCAATTCCATCTAACGATTTTAGGCTCCCGCGATGTTCGCTAGAACATCACAATCCCCCCCAAAATTCTTACACGTCAGCATACATTGACCGTCTTTCGCCCTACAAGGAACAAACTTATCCAGGTCTCTCAAATGGTTAATGCTATAAAACTCCTTCTCCCTCGTCCTCCAGAAGAACTCATCATAACCTAGCTCATAAAAACTACGTTCGGCAATATATTCCTCTTCTGCTATAATCCACGCATCTTTTTCCGCACGAGTCACCTTATTACTCTTTCTGCTAGCCTCTAAATCTACTGACATGCTGCCATCTTCACGATATTTCACATGCCGGCTAAAATTCTCTCGTTCTGCAACAAATGGGTCCCGTATTCCTTGCGCTTCCATCAATTCTTGAAAGTCTTGCTGAAAACCAATTATAACTCCTGCTAGATACATTATAGTCCGCCTTTCTTTCTTCCAAAGCCAAAATCAAACCAATCTTTTAATTCTTCTACTTTTGCCTTTTCCATATAAATTAAAAGAGTTTTACTTGCGATTCCAGCGACATAAATAAAACCGTATGCGGTCGCCCAAGCACTAATCGCTTTGCCTAGCGCTACTATTGCGGAAGCCAAAATTTCCATATTAATTCTCCTTTTCCGCTCTCTACTTTGCCTTTATTACATTCGTAAGTAGCTGGCAACGAGTTAAAAGCCCCACGCCACCCGGCACAGGAGTAACATCTCTATCCTCAGTATTAAAGCAATCGCCAACCAGCTTGCCATCCTTAAAATTAATGCCGACATCCACAACTGGCACATGGATAGCATAGCAATTCAAAAAGTTCGCCTTTCCAACAGCACAAACAATGAGGTCCGCAACTGCAATCAATTTATCTAATCTTTTCGTCTTACTGTGTGCCAGAATAACGGTAGCATTAGCCTCGGTCATATATTCCGCCATCGGCTTCCCCACAATATCACTGCGGCCAATCACCAAGACAGTCTTACCTTCTGGATTCCATTCACAGCCCTCAGTCAAATACCACATGATACCGCCAGGAGTACAACATCTATAAGGACTATCTTTTCTAAATCCATCTACATCTTTCTCTAGATTAATTGCGGCCCCCACTAATTTACTATTAATATGCTCCGGCAAAGGCAGCTGAACAATAATGCCGTCATAATGGTTGTTTAAATCCTCAACCTCTTCAATAAGCTGCTCTTCTGTGATTTCGTCATCATACCAATAGTGATGAGCAACTATGCCGACTTCCGCACAATCTGCTTTCTTGTGCTTTACATACCGATTAGAAGCTTCATTTGCGCCGACCTATACAATAGCTAATTGCGGTGGACGCTTCATTTTGCCGACAATATAGGCCATTGTGGATTTCCAATTTTTGGTAAATTCCTTAATATTGACAAAAAAATTCTACATAATAAACCTCTCCTTATATTTTTTTCTAAAAATATTATACAATATTAAAAAAAATTTGTCAAATTATTTGACTTTGACCAAAATTTTTTGTATTATATTCTTGTAGGTCGGAGGTGAATGACTATAAT
>JBGVNP010000029.1:0-14325 GCA_045125655.1 Eubacteriales bacterium
CCAAGTACGCAAAGTATTCAACTACCATAAACTTTGTTTATGACGCAAACGGCATAAGAAGCGGAAAGGTTAAAACAGGAGTGAACGGTCTTCTCAGAACCCAGTATCTCTATGATGGCGAGGGCAGATTGCGCGTTGAAATCATAGGCACCGATAAAAAGTATTATTTATACTCTGATGACGGCATCATCGGTTTCGTACAAGATGGACAGAGATACCTCTATCGCAAGAATCTCTTCGGTGATATTACAGCCATTTACCATGGCGAAACCAAGCTTGCAGAATATGAATACGACGCTTGGGGTAATTGTACAATTACTCTTAATACTAACAACATAGGTTCTCAAAATCCTTTCCGCTATAGAGGCTATTATTGGGACGAAGATATTGATATGTACTATCTCATGTCAAGATATTACGATCCCAAGACAGGTAGATTTATCAATGCGGATTCTTTTGAGTATCTTGATCCTAAAGCTATTAATGGATTGAATCTCTATGCATATTGTAGGAATAATCCTGTTATGTTGATTGATCCTAAAGGTACTGTGGGTGCTATCCTATGGCTTGTTGCTATGTGCATTGGGTTGGGGGCTCTTTTTGGAGCAATCGTAGGGGCTTCAATTGATTATAAATTTGAAAGTAATATTGATAGACCGAATATAAGAGTGCCTGGAAATGGATCTCTAAATTCTATTACTCCCGATGAAGATCAGTATCTCAACGATACGATAGAGTTATCGGATAGTGATCGAATGTTAAATATATTAAAAGGATCATTGTTGGGCGTTTGGGTTGGCTCTGTGACCACTATAGTTGTGGGTGTGGGAATTGCTTTGTTTGGTTCAGTAACTGGTGTCGGTGCTGTTGTAGCAGGTGGCATTGGTACATTTGCACTTGGTCAGGCTTTAGCACTGTTTATGTATCCAATCTTGTTTGCCCTTGGTATCAAAGTTAATACACCTGATGAGGACTCTACTAAAAAATACGAAACAGGATTGCCGCAATTCAAGTAACAAAATTAATACGAAAGAGAGGATTTTATGATTGAATTCAAAGGTACAATAACAAACAAAGAGGTTATTAAACGTCAAGCCATTAAGTACAAATCAGTTATACTAATATGTTTTGTTATAGCTGCCCTATTTATGCTTCTTTTGCTTGGAGTGTATTGGATTTTTCGTATGATTCTTCTTTGTATGATGCCTATCATAATTATTGCAATAATAATTATCCCAAATAAGTATGTGGCAATTTTGCCCGATAAATTGTTTATAGATACAGATGAGAGAACTATAGTATATCAAGTTAAAGGTTCACCTGAGACCTTTAAAATGTTGGATGATGTTACTAAAGTTGAAGATCACGGAGATTATTATGCCTTTTGTTTTAATCATCGTTCTGCTGAAATGGGCTTTGTAGCTCAAAAAGATTTGATAACTAAGGGCACTATTGAAGAATTTGAAGAGATTTTTGAAGAAGTGCTTGTTCGTGTAAAATAATAGACTAATCAAGCAACCCTGCCTTGCTATGCAGGGCAGGGTTTAAATAATAACCCTACAATTCTATCTCTACGACAACGAAGGCAGATTGCGCGTTGAAACTGTGGGTACCGATAAAAAGTATTATTTATACTCTGCTGACGGTATCATTGGCTTTGTACAAGGTGGACAAAGATTCTTATATAGAAAGAACCTCTTCGGCGATATTACAGCCATTTACCAGGGCGAAACTAAGCTTGCAGAATATGAATACGACGCTTGGGGTAATTGTACAATAACTCTTGACACAAACAGCGTGGGCAAAAATAACCCATTTAGATACCGTGGCTACTATTGGGATAATGACATCAAATTGTACTACCTCATGTCAAGATATTATGACCCCAAGACAGGTAGATTTATCAATGCGGATACGTTCGATTACCTCAAACCCAAAGCTGTCAACGGTCTTAATCTTTATGCTTATTGCAGGAATAATCCCGTTATGTATAAAGACCCAAGCGGTCATGAGGCTTGGTCTGAAGATACTATTTCGGATTTGTTGAGCGGTGTATTAATGATAATTCTCGGAATTATTGGCATAGTAGCAGCTTCCAATGTATCACAAAATAAAGGTAATGCTGAGGGGAATAATTCTTTTGCTCTCGATCCGGATTGGGAGTGGATACCGAAGTTCGAATTTGATCCTCCTTATATTTCTTCTGATGGAATTACATTAATAAACTTAGAAGCCATCATAGGCAAAGCTTCTCTATATTTCGATTCTCTAAAATCTCACTCTTTGTATCTCATTTTAATTGATGCATCAGCATCTATTGAATCCAACTTTAAAGAAAACAATCATGGTTTTTCTGCTGAACTTAACGTGTTAAATTTTGGATATGATGGCAAATATTTTGATTTGGAGCTATCCGTGTTGGGTGCTGGAGCTGGTTTGGGATGGTATAATGGTGTGTTCAAAGCCAAAATGGATCCCATAGGATTTTGGGGTATTGGAGTCGAAATTGATATTTGGCAAATAGCAATGGATCTTTCAAATTTTAATTAAACAACCATCAATTAAATAAATATAAGAAACATACCACTTTATGATACGCAAATAGGAATAAACCTGGCAACTATTAAGGAGTAAGTAAATGAAAAGAGTATTAGTTATTTTGATTTGTATATGTGTGTTATTTATCACGAGTTGTTCACTAACCGATAAAATAAACAATAATTTTGCTAAAGCGATTGATTTGTCCGAAAAGTTTTGTTTATCTTTAGAGGCAAATGACATGGAAAAAGCAAAAGAATACTTATGTCCTACTTATTCAACTCCAACGAAAGACGATTTGGAAAAATATATTACTAAGCTCGAAACTTATAACAATATTGATTTTTCTCAAGGAGTAACTATAACTAATAGTACCCAATATGGATGGTGGGCTTCAAATACTCTGTACTATGGGTATGATGTATATGAAATAGTTCTTGATATGCTTGTGGACGGAAAAGAAATCAGTTTATTTTTTAAGGTTGCGCAAAGCGAGAATGATTCTATGCTTAGTATCCTTAGCTTTGGTATAAATCCGTCGTAAGAAAAGGGAGAATGATTATGAAAAAACTGATAACAATTCTTATAATGCTCTCTATTTTATGTTTAATGAGTTGCTCAACATTTGAACAACTTATAAATGAAACGAATGATGCTCTGGAGTTTTCAGAGGAGTTTTGCTTGGCTTTGGCATATGATGACATTGAAAACGCAAAAGAGTATTTACATCCAGATTGGATCTCACAAAACGGAAACTTCGAAGACTATATATTAAAATTTGAGAAAGAAAATAAAGTGGATTTTTCTAATGGTGTAGCCATAAGAAATCGTTACGATGGAACATCTACTGCTTTTACCACTGAATATAATGGTAGCATATACGAATTAAAAATTGATGTTGTTATTGGAAATCAAGAACTTACCTTATACTTTCTAATAGTAGATAATAATGCAGGATACGGTATATACGGTTTCCAAGTTCATTCATACGATAGGTAATTGCTATATTGTTTGTAATATTGTCTTAATTGGCAAATGGTAAATACAACAGGCTGGTCTGCTTTTTGCGGACCAGCCTTAATCTTTGCTTGACAAGACGTTTACGTTTGTGTATAATGTAGGTGGAAATATAGTATCCAAAAATGAATACGTTTACACCACAGGAGAGCTTGGCGAACCGACCAAGGTATATAACTATTCTTATGATAATAGTTGGAAAGACCAGCTTACAAGCTTTGACGGAAATGCAATCGTTTACGATGCGTGCGGTAACCCCACAAGCTATATGGGAGCTACGTTTACTTGGGGCAGAGGCAGATTGCTCACCAAGTACGCAAAGTATTCAACTGGCATAACCTTTATTTATGACGCAAACGGCATAAGAAGTGGAAAGGTTAAAACAGGAGTAAACGGTCTTCTCAGAACCCAGTATCTCTATGATAGTGAGGGTAGATTGCGCGTTGAAACTGTTGGTACCGATAAAAAGTACTATTTGTACTCTGCTGACGGCATTATTGGCTACGTACAAGACGGGCAGAGATACCTCTATCGCAAGAATCTCTTCGGTGATATTACAGCCATTTACCAGGGCGAAACCAAGGTTGCTGAATACCAATACGACGCTTGGGGTAACTGTACTATAACTCTCAATACGAGAAATTACGGAACCAATAACCCATTCCGTTATAGAGGTTATTACTACGATAACGACCTTGAGATGTATTATCTTATGTCAAGATATTACGACCCCAAGACAGGTAGATTTATCAATGCCGACTCTTTTGAGTATCTTGATCCTAAAGCAATCAATGGTCTTAACCTTTATGCCTATTGTAGGAATAATCCCATAATGCATATTGATCCAAGCGGTCATGAAGCTTTGTCCGAAGATTTTGTATCGGATTTGTTGAGCGGTGTAGCTATGATAATTGCAGCAATAGCTTATATGCTTCTTCATGCTTCATTACCGCAATCGAATAGTTCTGAAGAAACAAATGATTTGTATATACACTTTAAACCTGTCTCAGGAGAATTAATTGATGTCCCTCGTATTTTAGAAGCTACAGACGATGGCTTCCACGTTTTTAGTTGGGATGTGTTTCTTTGGAAAGGTTATCTGTATTTTGATAAAGCTGAAAATCATGGTATATATATTTCTTTGGTGAATTTGGATATATTTGTTGGTGCTATTGCAAATGACGATGGACCTAAGATTGGCGCTGAGTTGGATGTTAGTGCTGGAAGTGCAGGATATGATGGTAGATATCTTGATATAGGTACATCGTTTTTGGGAGCAGGACTCAAACTTCTTTGGAAAGACGGAGGTCTAAACTACAAACCTGGTTCTGGGGGAATATGCACTGGTTTGGCTGTTGGTTTTGGATTTGGAACATTAATACAAGATTTTATTAATGTATTTCGACAGTGATTGGGAAATATTCAATCCTTGATGAGTTATATGGCAATCAAAGAATATATTTGTTAAATAGGAATTTGGAGAAAAAACATGAAAAAATTATTGGTAATTTTGATAGTGCTTTGTACGCTTTGTTGCTTGAGTTGTACAGAAATAGAAGAATATCTAAAATGGAACCAAGATTTTTTAATAGAGGGACAAGAAGCAATATCGTTAGCAGAAAACTTTTGTTTTGCGTTGTCGGATGATAATATAAATGAGGCAGAAAAATATTTGCATCCGGATTCTCCGCTAAACGGAGGAGAATTGTCTTTGTTCTTATCCAAATTTGAACAAACTAACGATGTTGATTTTTCTAATGGAGTTGCTTTTAGAGATCGTGATATAGGCGATTCCTACGCAAATACTCAAAATTATGAAGGTTATCACCAAGGAAATGCACATATTTTCTACCTCAAGGTTGTCATAGATAGGAAAATCATAAAATTATCATTTGAAGTAGTAAGCAACGAAAAAGGATTTGGAATTTATTCCGTTGAGAAGTATAATCCTGACAAATAATTTTTCATCACAGGAGTAGTAACTATGAAGAAAATATTTATATTGTTGCTTGTGATTTGCATCCTTCCTCTCGCAAGCTGCACTGCAATTAATGAGTTGCAGGAGGGATATGACAATGCCATTGTTTTTGCGAAAAATTTTTGCTCTTTATTGGTAAATGATGATTTTGAAAATGCAAAAGAGTGTTTACATCCTTCTGCAGCCCCCAATAAGGATCGATTGGAAAATTTCCTGGCAAAACTTGAAGAAACAAATGAAATTGACTTTTCTAATGGCTTTGAGATTAAGAATACCACTTTTAAAGGAATGGCTTATCTACATGATGCATATATAGGGAGTGAGTATGATTTTCAATTTGATGTATCTATAGATAACAAAGAAATAACTATGTTTTTTGTTGTTGTAGATAACGATATTGGATATGGCATTTTTTACTTTGGAATAATCTAATGATTTGCTTTCCTTCTGCAGAAATATTTCTGCAGAAGGAAATGATAAATCTTTTGAAAAAACGCGACTTGTTAATATTTTGTTAACATTTGTTTGATATAATACGATTAATTTACTATTATCTTGCATAATTTATTTATAATATCAAAATATGGGAACAATTAATACATACACTGCATATCATGCTACTGATCAAAATAATGTCGCATCAATTATTTGTGACGATTTTAAATTCAACAAAAAAGATATTCATTGGCTGGGTAATGGCGTCTATTTTTTTATAGATAAACAGCTGGCTATAAAATGGGGGGGGAATCACTCAGCACAGTATGGCACAATTAATAATTGTGCTATTATAGAAGCATTTATCGAGGTAGACGATGAACATTTGTGCGATATGCGAATGTTAGATACATATTGCTATGTTAAAAACTGGTTTGAAAAGTATATGGAAGTAGTTTCTACTTCTCAAATAAAAATCAAAGGCGTTTCTCAAAGAACATATCACCAGAGAATCAGATGTGCTTTTTTTGATTGGTTAGTTAAAGAACTTGATTTGAAATGTATAATTGCTTATTTTTCGGAAAGAAAAAGCACTTTACCAACAAAGGCAGATAAAGAAGATAATGAAGGATTATTTGCACAATTTAAAATGCCATACATAGAGGTGCAATTATGTGTTTTTGATACAGATTGCATTTCTAAAAAAGAATTAATATAACAAGGAGGATCAGATTATGAAATTCAAAGATTTTGAAATTTCCCAAGACAGTGTACTACAATCTTTGGCCGATGCCGGATTTGATTTTGAGGAATATAAATCTGATGCTGGCGCAGTCATGGAAATTAATGGATCTATTATTCCTGTTCCGAAAATTTTTTCACCATTTGATAATGTTAATATTGTTGATGAATCTGTTAGTATAGTTAAGTATGTATTTGAGATATCAAATGAGAATTTTCTCAATGATACAACGCCTACATATCGAACTAAATTGCATAGCATATATTCAAACTCATCAATGAATAACTACGCTGATTATCCAGCTGCATAGAATTTGGGAGTATTTATGGAAAAAACAAATATAAGTAAATTTCAGTATACCACTCCACAAATCATAGCTTTCAACTATCTTTTTAACCAAGAAGCTGAAAACAAAGAGTGGAACATTAGATTAAGACACCAAAAGTATATTAAGAAGATATCTCCCGAAGAAGCTTTGGTTTCTTTAAGAATGACAATTGACACAGATGATGATATTTCGCCATTTGATATCAATTTTATTGTAGAAGCAAGATTCAGATTTAAGGGATATAACGAACCCAAAATTTCGTCTTTGCTAAGTCAAACAGCTCCTGCATTACTTTTGGGATATGCACGACCCATCGTCACGATGTTTACAAACAGCTCGGGAATCGCTCCATTTAATATTCCTTTGATTGATTTCACGAATGAACCAATAATTGATTTTTCAAATCTCTAATTGCTGCGTTGTTTTTTATAATAAATATTAATCCATAAAAAAGAGATCTGTTGCATCAACAATGGTGCAACAGGTCTTTTGATTTATTTTATATCAGTTTAATACGATTAACAATCGTTTTTTTCTTAAATGTATTCAAACAGAACGCCCCATCTCTTAATCGACATGGGGCGTTCTGTTTTTAGTTTTAATTGATTTCTATAGTGAGATCGAATATTCTTTTAGTCCCCAGATTTGAAATTCCTTCCAAGCCTTTGGGGCTCGAAAATCTCATTATTAACTCCTACAAATTTGAAAGTCAACAACTACCGATTTTTTCAAAAACCTTCAAATTTGAAACATCCTAAAATTGTGGTTTTTCAAATAGTTTTATTTGTCGATAAAATTTATTAATTAACAGTATGAAATTTGATATCAATAAATTCAAAGTGGCTAAAATTGATTTAATCAATACTATGAAATATAAATGGATATTCAACGAGTGTTCGTATAAAACGGTATATAATGCTCAATTTTTTGTAAGATAATTTGCGGTTCAAACGAAGAAGCCGGTGCGGAATAACTTGTGGACCTTTGTGAAAAAAGAAACCTTCAAAAGCAGTTTTCGCAGTTTTGTCGATTGTTATGTATCTTTTACTCGCCAATATTTTAAAGAGCAAAAAACACCCATATCAATTATTCGATATGGGTGTTTTACTATTTTGTTGTGACAACCATGACTCTAAATCCTTGTCTACCCCCACCAGATTTGAAAGCTGTTCAAACGTGTTTTGGTAAAAAACTTGTCATTAACCCCTCTAAATTTGAAAGCCAATAACTATCGATTTTCTTCAAAACCCCTTCAGATTTGAAATAGCCGGATGCTTATAGCACCGTTTTTTTCCAAAATATTTAATATTTCTTTATGACGCAGATTTATCGACATAGCAAAAACCTTTCAAAATGAGTGACTTTTTGACAAATTATAGCATAAAAATGATTGTTTGTCAACAAATTCAACTCATATTGATGTTGAATGCTTGTTATGATATAATTTTTATAGTAATTTGCGGAGGAAGAAAATGAAGTGCGTGATTGAAAGCGGCGGGAAAATAGTTGTGCAAGACTCACAGACATATGCGGTCACCGAGGGCGAGTGCCTTTTTGAGGTTAAGGCGGCCGGAATTTGCGGCAGCGATATCCCCAGAGCATTTTCGAACGGAGCATATTTTTACCCCATCGTTGTGGGGCATGAATTTTCCGGCATCGTTAAGGATAGCAAAAACCGCACGCTCGTGGCAAAGAGGGCATGTGTTTTTCCCATCCTTCCATGCGGAAAATGTAAATTTTGCCATGCGCAACAATGGTCAAGCTGTATAAATTATGATTATTACGGTTCCAGGCGCGACGGCGGTATACAATCGGAGATTTTGATCAAGGAATCGAATTTAGTGCTCTTGCCGGATAATGTCAGCTATGAAGCAGGGGCGATGATAGAGCCTATGGCTGTGTGCCTTCATGCTATAAAAAAAGCAAATATAAGCAAGACTTCTTCCGTTTTGGTTTACGGCGCCGGAACGATAGGATTGCTTTCGGCTATGTGGGCGAAGGCTTTTTTGGCAAAATCCGTATTTGTGCAGGACATTGATCCGAGAAGGCTTGATTTTGCAAGAAAATTGGGATTTCAGCCTTATTCAAATGAATCGGTTGACGTTATAATGGAAGCAAGCGGCTCGGGTGCGGCGCTCAATGATGCCATTATGACTTGCGAGTCCTTCGGAAAAATTATTCTGATTGGACATGGGAAAAAGGATATCTGCATAAAGCATGATGTTTTCGTGAAAATCCTTCGTAAGCAATTGACTCTGGAGGGAAGCTGGAATTCGGATTTTTCAACCGATGCAAACGATTGGGAAGAAAGCATTCAAGCAATTGCAAAAGGTATAATGGATCCGCAAGTGCTGATAACCCATAAAATTCCGCTTAGCAGAGCAGAAGAAGCTTTCAGAATATCTGTCGATAAAAATGAACTCTCCAATAAGGTAATGGTGGTGATGTGATATGGCATATAAATTAGCGCCGTCTATGATGTGCTGTGATCTTATGAACGTAAAAGAGCAGATAAAAATGTTTGAGGAGCAGAGGATCGATGCTTTGCATATTGATATAATGGATGGAAGCTTTGTTCCCAATATTGCTCTGGGGACATGCTTTGCCGCACAGTTAAAAAGAGAAACGAAAATCCCTCTTGACCTGCACTTTATGATAGACTCGCCTGAGCGATACATAAACACGTATCCTATCAGTGAGGGCGATTATGTGAGCATACATTTTGAATCGACAAATCACGTGCAAAGGGCATTGCAAGCGGCAAAGGACAAGGGTGCGAGGACGCTCCTTGCCATCAATCCTGCAACGCCGATTTACGCTGTGAGCGAGGTTTTTGATGATATTGACGGCGTTCTTATCATGAGCGTTAATCCCGGATATGCCGGGCAAAAAATGATTCCTCGGTCGATAGAAAAAATCAAGGCAATGAGAAATTTTTTGGATGAAAACGGCAGACATGATGCTGAAATTGAGGTGGATGGCAATGTCAGCATTGAGAACGCTATAAAAATGCGCACTGCCGGAGCAAATATTTTAGTTTTGGGAACAGCGGTGCAATCAAAGAAAGAAGGCTTTAGTGCCGAGGATATTAAGCGATTCAAGGAAACGGTGAAATGAAACAGAATTTTTGCAGAGTTGCATTTTTATCCTATGAACCCACTCTAAGCCTTGAAAGCACTACGTTTTTAAGGCTTTTTCTTGTTTTTAAGAGTTTGAGTAGGTGTTAATCACGTTTTTCTCTTAATAATCTGTACGCTATAAGCCCATCTTTACGGTGACTAATAGCGTATTTTTTATTTAAAGGAGAGAAAAATGGACACTAAAAAGATTAGACCTGTTGAGTCAGGTAATGATGCAAAGCGAGAAAAGGTTAGAGTAATTCCGATTCAATTCTTTGATGATTTTCCCGGTCACCCATTTTACGTTAAAATGGATGAAGAAATGCAAGCTCTTATGGAGAGCATTAAAGAATTTGGTATATTAACACCTCTGATTGCTCGCAAGAAAGAAAATGAACGGTATGAGATTATTGCCGGTCATAGAAGAAAATTTGCTGCTAAAAAGCTTGGTCTTCCCGAACTCCCCGTAATATTGAGGGATATGACAAGAGATGAAGCTATTGTAGCTATGGTAGATTCCAATCTTCACAGAGAACGGATTCTTCCTTTCGAGAAGGCTTATGCCTACAAAATGAAAATGGAAGCAATAAAACGTCAGGGTTCACGAACGGATTTAACTTCGACACCAGTGGAGTCGAAGTTAAGAACCGATGAGGCAATAGGTAATGAGGTGGGTGAGAGCAGAGAGCAGATTAGACGTTATATTCGTCTTACTTTTCTTTGCAAAGATCTTTTAAAGATGGTTGATTAAGGCAGAATTGCTTTGAGGCCTGCTGTTGAGTTATCTTATCTAACTGTGGACGAGCAAAACGATCTTTACGAAACAATTGGAAGTGAAGATGCAACGCCGTATCTTGTTCAAGCGATTGAAATGAAGAGATTAAGTCAGAAGAAAGCTCTGTCAGTCGATAAAATCTTTTCAATAATGACTCAGCAAAAACCGAATCAGATTGAAAAAATAAAAATTCCCACACAAAAGCTTGAAAAATATTTCTCACGCGGAACGCCGCAAGCGCAGATTGAGTCTATTATTCTTCAAGCTCTTGATGAATTCTATGCGAGAAGAAGTAAATAAGAGTATTTAACACGGTATTTTAATGCAAAAAGCATTGATTTACCGTGTTTTTTTATTTTCTCAAAAATTTTTTTGAAAAGTTTGCAGAAAACACATAGAAGAATTTGTCTTTGGTTGGTGAAAGGGAAAACAAAGCCCTTCACACAACTGGATAGCCTTGTACCGAGAGTTATACAGAATCTTTGGATAGTGTGCGATGATATGAGCCCGCCCAAGGATGAAAATGGCACATAAAAAGCAGAAAATCGCACGAAATTGGCGGTCCTGCGCACTTGCGCCGTAAAAGGGAATATGGTATAATGAATATGCTCAAAACTATATCCAAACGCCAGAAGGCAACGAAAACACCATTTTTTTACGAATGGTGTTTTTTTGTTGCCCGAAACCACCAAAAGCGCCCGATAGGTTGAACAAATCAAAGCAAAGGAGGTATTTATTTGAAGAAACCAATCAAAAAAGAATTAAAGAAGGAGGGAGGGCAGATCTGTTACGGCAAGTTCCTTTATATGGGCTTCTTGTGTGCCATTATGCTCGGATGCTTCGCTTTACCTGCATTCGCCGCATCGGACACACCGACCATCTGGGAAAAGGCAACCGAGATCATGAAGGACGTTTACAATCAAATTCTTCTGATCTCCACAATCGCCGCTGTCGTAACCGCAGCCGTAGCACTGCTTTTGATGAACTTCTCACGAAGCGGAAAAACGGTAGACGAGTCAAGAGCTTGGCTCAAGAGAATCATCATCACTTGGGCGATCTTAAACAGCCTTGGCTTCATTATGGCATACGTTACACCCTTCTTCACAGACGGACGATGGAACGGATGATTCCATATCATAGAAAGGAAGTGATGCAGTGGGCATATTAGACGGTATCGTTGAATGGATAGCCACACAAGTGATGTATGGGCTGGATTTGATCAGTTCATCGGTTTTGGGCTCGCTTGGATGCAACATGGATATCCTTGAATGATAAAATACGGACAGTCCGCCTTCGCAGAGTGCAGGAGCAGGTAGCAGATAAGATTATTATCATCCCCCGTATCTACACCAACAAGCCGAGAACCACGGGTCAGGGCTACAAGGGAATGCTTTATCAGCCCGATCCCGAGGAAAAGCCGGATATGTACAAGGGTATCGTTGCCATCCGTGAGCTTCATATGGCAGCTTTGCACGACTACGATTTCTCCTGCGCGGACGAAATGCTGTACCCCGAGAATCACCGCTACCTTTAGGACCTTATTTCCTACGTTGCGGTTGGAGCGCGTTCTGTTGAGAATCAGCAGTACAGACTGACCGCAAGCGGCGTCGGCATTCCTGTTGGAATGAAGAACCCCACAGGCGGCGATCTCGGCGTTATGATGAACTCGATCGTTGCCGCACAGTCCGGACACACATTTATTTACCGTGGTTGGGAGATTTCCACAGACGGCAATCCTTATGCCCACGCGATTCTTCGCGGATACATTGACTACGCAGGCAGCAGCGCCTCCAACTACCATTACGAGGATCTTCTCCGCGTGGAGGAGCTGTACGAAAAGTCTAACCTCACCAATCCATCGATTATCGTAGATACCAACCATAACAACTCGAGGAAGAAGTGTCTTGAGCAAGTTCGCATCGCCAAGGACATCGTTCACAGCCGCAATCAGAACGGGGGTATTAAGCGTTTGGTCAAGGGACTTATGATTGAGAGTTACCTTGAGGACGGTGCTTGCAAAGCCGAGGAGCATATCTTCGGAAAGTCGATCACCGCCCCCTGCCTCGGTTGGGAAAAGACCGAGAAGCTGATCCTTGATCTTGCGGATAAACTGTAAGGAGAAAAGAAATGATCGTAGATATAACCAAAAGGATCCTCATTGTCGGTCTCGGACTTCTCGGCGGAAGCTATGCCAGAGGACTCAAGCGATTTGGATTTCATATCAGTGCCATCACAAAAGAGCAAAGCTCGATCAATTTTGCGCTCAAAGAGGGCATCATCGACGAGGGAAGCACCGAGATCGATGCCCGTATGATAGGTGAAGCGGATCTTGTGATCTTTGCGCTCTATCCCCACATCTTTGTGGAGTGGATCGTAGAAAACCAAGAACTTCTCAAAAGCGGAGCCTTGATTACCGACGTGACGGGCGTGAAGCGCAGTATCGTATATAAAATTCAGGATATACTCAGACCTGACGTGGAATTCGTTGCCGCACACCCGATGGCAGGACGTGAGGTATCCGGGGTAGAGAACAGCACGGACAGAATGTTTTTCGGTGCAAACTTTATCGTAACTCCTACTGAGAAGAATACGCCCGAAGCTGTTGAGACAATCATTGAGCTTGGCAGACTTCTCGGATTTTCCAACGTGACCACACTTTCTCCCGAGGAGCATGACGAAATGATCGGATTTATCTCTCAGCTCACTCGCTGTATTGCCATCACACGCTGATGACTTGCAATGATAAGGAGAATATGGAGAAATTCACGGGCGACCCATTCCGCGACCTTACCCGAATCGCGCGTATCAATGACCTGGTGTGGAGCGAGCTCTTTGCAGCCAACAAGGACGTTTTGCTTAAACAAATGAATTTGTTTATCGGCAAATTCAACGATTTGAAGACCATGCTTGAGGGCGACGATATTGAGGGGATGAGAGCTATGATGCGACACTCCACCGAGTGCAGAGCACTTTTCGACAAGAAATAAATAGCAATCTTTTAGCATATTTTTGAAATTAGTTGAATTATTCATAAAATCGTGGTATAATAAATAAAAAACACATAGGAGGTATTTATTATGTGTGATAACAACAAGTTTTATATTTGCGAGCATTGCGGCAATCTGATCGGTATGATCCACGATGCCGGTGTTCCTGTGATGTGCTGCGGACAGAAGATGACCAAGCTTGAGCCCGGCGTTGTTGAAGCAAGCCACGAGAAGCATATTCCTGTTGTATCGGTTGACGGCAATACCGTTACCATAACGATCGGCTCGGTCGAGCATCCTATGCTTGAAGAGCATCACATTGAGTGGGTATATCTTCAGACCGATAAAGGCGGCCAGCGCAAGTGCTTGGAGGTAGGCAAGCCTCCCGTTGTAACCTTTGCGCTCT
>JBGVNP010000030.1:0-23952 GCA_045125655.1 Eubacteriales bacterium
ACACGGTACAATTGTACCTTATGTAATTTGGAGGCATTTATGAATAAGTGGAGTCCCGAAAGAGCGGAAGCAATCCGCCAATTTATAGACGAATATTTTATGGAGAACCGCAAGTCTCCGACGGTGCGCGACATCGCGGCGGGCACGGGTATCTCTAAGACTTCGGTGCAGAGATATCTTACTGATATGAAAGAACACGGCGAGATCGAGTACAATGGTCGCCGTAGTATTGGCACGAATCTCTCGCGCAATATGTTTGAAACTACGCCCGCAATTCGATACGATTCTACCGTCTCCTGCGGGTTGCCGATTGAGCCGAATGTGGAAGAAGCAGACATTATTCCTCTCCCCACCGCGCTTGTCGGTGACGGAAAGTTTTTCATTCTTACTGCGAAAGGCGACTCAATGACGGGCATCGGAGTTGACGATGGAGACCTCGTTATCGTTCGCGAGCAGAATACTTGCAGGAACGGAGATTATGCGGTTGTCCTTGTCAACGGAACTGAAACGCTGCTCAAAACCATCACCTATCTTCCCGATAAGAAAGCATATTTGCTTCACGCTGAAAATCCCGATTATGATGATCGCATCGAGCGCAACATACAGATTCAAGGAATTGCAACGCAAGTTATAAAGAAACTTTGACAATGCTCTGCTTGTCTATCAGTCGTAGCAAGCACTGCTTTTGGATATCCAAAAGCCATTCTTGCTAATATGTCCGTTGGTCTTAGCAAGCATCGCGTTTGTCATGACAAACGGTCCATCGGTCTCAGCAAGCATCGCCGTTGTGTCCCAAATCCCAACGGAAAATAAAAATATATTCAATGTGTCTGCTTGTCTTAGCAAGCATCGCGGTTGGACGCCCAAATCCAACCGAAAGAAAAATATGAGTCACAGCAAGCTGTTTATCGTACTGATTTGATTAAAGCATAGGAGGTCAGTTGTTGAAAATAAAAGAATTCTTTAAGACCCTTTTCTCTATCCGCGTTTATATAAAACTGCCCAAGATAAATTGGCGAGCTCTTCGCAAAAGAACCAAGGTTATCTTTACAGATAGGCACGCCGGAGATGGCACGGGTTGGGATATCCCCGAAGAAGATATTGAAGCATTGGCTGATATCATCCTCCCCGGTATCATTAAGTTTTATTCCACCAAGGAAGGACGGGAGGAGTTTCTCGCGTGGAAAAAAGAACGTGAGATGAAGTTGGCGCAAGAACAAGAGCAGCATTTCTTGGAGCGCAAGCAAGAAAACGAAAGATTACTGCAAAACAATAAAAAAGATAAAGCATCATAATCGTCACATAGGCGTGACAGAAAGGAGAGCAAATGACAGGAGTAATATACGCCCGCTATTCCTCGGACAATCAGCGCGAGGAATCCATTGAAGGTCAGCTTCGTGAATGTCAAGCATTCGCAAAGAAAAATGACATCACCTTGCTTGAGCCGTACATTGACAGAGCTTTGTCGGCAAAGACGGATCACCGACCAAATTTTTTGAAAATGATCAAAGATAGCGCGGCTAAAAAATTCGACGTTGTTATCGTGTGGAAGCTTGATAGATTTTCGCGCAACCGTGTTGACTCGGCGCACTACAAATATATTCTTCGTAAGAATGGAGTGAAGGTCATATCAGCAACCGAATCCATCTCCGAAGGTTCCGAGGGCATTTTGCTTGAGTCGGTGCTTGAAGGCATAGCGGAATACTACTCTGCAGAGCTCTCCGAGAAGGTCGTGCGAGGTCTGACCGAAAACGCGCTCAAGTGCAAATACAACGGCGGTACACTTCCCATCGGATATACCGTTGACGAAAATCAGTTCTTCCAAATTGATCCCGTTGCCGCACCTGCCGTTCTTGATGCCTTTAAGAAATATGCCAAGGGTGCGACGATGCAGGAGATCACCGACGAGCTAAACATTAAAGGCATTCGCACCGTCAGAGGAACGAAGATCACCCTTAACACCGTGACGCGAATGTTGCACAACCGCCGATACATTGGTGAGTATCAATATCGTGACGTGGTGATTCCCAACGGAATCCCCGCTATCGTTCCTGCCAAGTTGTTTGAGCAAGTGCAAGAGCGAGCCGCCGCAAACAAGAAAGCGCCCGCTAAGCACAAAGCAGAGGATGAATATCTGCTGACTACAAAACTGTTCTGCGGCTACTGTCAATGTCTGATGACGGGCGAAAGCGGGACGAGTCATACGATGGACGTTCATCGCTATTACAAGTGCCGAGGCACACGGAAAGGCGGAACGTGTAAGAAGAAAACCATCAAGAAGAAGTGGATCGAGGAGGTTGTAATACTACTCATTCAAAAGTTTATCTTTGATGATGTTTTCCTTGATCGACTTGCCGACTCGCTGATCGCAAAGCTAAATGCCGAGAGCACCACGCTACCGATTCTCCGTAAGCAGCTTGCGGAAATAGAAAAAGGCATCGACAATATCGTCGACGCCATTCAAGCGGGAATCTTCTCGAACTCAACCAAGCAACGACTTGACTAGCTTGAAGCCGAAAAGAGCGAGCTCTCGGTTCAGATTCTCAAAGAGGAGATATCGAAGCCCACAATCACAAAAGAAGAAATACTTTACTATCTCACCAAGTACCGCAAGTTAAATATGAAACAGCTTGACCACCGCCGCCGACTGATCGATAGCTTTGTCAATGCGATCTATATGTTCGACGATTACTTGGTTATTACGTTCAACTACAAGGAAGGCACAAAAACAATCACCTTTGCTGAAATTGAAGAGGCCTTTGGTTCGGATTTATCATCACTCACTGCACCAATAAAATAACCCCCATCGCAAGATGGGGGTTATTTTATTGGCACCGATTAATAAAAGGACTTGAAGGGGAGCCGGCAATGAATGACAGTCCGGTGGACTGTCAGAACCGGCGGAACGCCTTGTCCGCAGACAAGGCAAGTCCTTTTTGAAGCACAATGAAGAATGGAATGATAAAACCCGAGCCATATACAAGTGAGCCGTATCCTATCACCGAATCGGAGCTTCGTGAGAGATAGGAGCGAGAGCGAAAGGCGAAGGAGGAAAGGCTCAAAACTGAGTTTACGGCTTTCGTTGAACGTATGCGGAAGAAATCTCCTAATGCTTGACATTTTCTCAAAATCGTGCTATAATGTCGGCGTAAATTCCCGACGGGGTAATACGGAGAAAGTGAAGATGGAGAATAGGTATGTTTGACAACATAGGAAGTAAAATTAAAATCTTGGCACAAGTAATTTGTTGGGTTGGTATAATTATTACGGTTATCATTGGCGTTTTCCTAATGTTAAAGGGATTCGGCATTCTCTTAATTATTATCGGCCCGTTATTTTCGTGGATTGGTTCATTCTGCTTGTATGGTTTTGGAGAGCTAATTGAAAAAACTGCAGAAATTGCAGAAAACACTAGATGTGGAAATACCATAAATTCAAGTAACAATTACCAAAAAATAAAAATGTCTGATAATCAAACCATTTGCCCAAACTGTAAAACACAACACGATTCTGATTATATTAAGTGTCCCAATTGTGGATACTTTTACAAAGAATAAGATAACGATAATATACGAACGCCAAGAGCGTCTATCGTAATGATAGACGCTCTTTTCTTTTCCTCCTGAAAGCGAGGTGATTATTGTGGGAGAAGTAACCATTGATTCTATTCAAATAGAGATAGAGAGCAATTCTACAAGTGCCTCCAAGGGTTTGGATGCTCTCGCAGAGACACTTAAAAAGCTCAAGAAAAACGGCTCGTTCAATACCGTTTCTACCAACTTGAACAATCTTTCGGCGGCTCTCCAATCTGTATCAAGCATAAATCTTGACAAGGTTGCGCCGCAGATAGAGAAGGTCGCCGACGTTGTTGCGCCCCTGTCTGACACCGCATAGTGTGTTCAAGTCGGATTCGTACATTCTCCCTATTGGTGCACAAACAAAAAATGACTTAAAGGGGAGCATTTTTAGAAAATTCCCCTAAAATGTTGATATATGGAATTTTTTGTGATATAATGTGAAAAAAGGAGGATCGAGAAATGAAGAAGATATTGATTTTAGTTTTATCGCTGCTCATCGTTTTTTCACTTGTGTCGTGTAATTTCTTTGACGTTGATAACGGTAGCGGTAATCAAGGTGACCCAACGGCTTCGGGTAAGCCGTCTATTACAAGACCGACTCCCACCGAGCCGAACGTTACAACTACTACAAAGAAAGAGGATACTCCCGCAGTAGATACGCACATCTATAAATCCTTTACCTCAAGCGAAAAGCAGATTATGAATGATCTCTTTGGTGAGGTGATTCCTTTTATATCGAATGACGAATATTATTTTGAAACCTTTGTCGAGGATAATGATGACGGCTCTACCACCATTGGAATAAGCTATTACACCTTTGGCAACACAAAGGCGGAGTTTGAAGCATACAGAACACTGTTCTCAAGCTATTCCTATGAAGGTCAAGAGAACGATGAACACGGTGACACGTGGTACTATTACAATTCCGCGGACGATTCCTACTACGTTGATATATCCTACTACTATTATGAGGGCGAGTACATTGTTGACGTATATGCTTATTTCTATAAAGAGGGAAGTGGCGGTGACGTCAGTGAAGGACACACTTATAATGCCTTTACGTCAAGTGAAAAGGCACTTCTTGATAGAGTAGTGGGAACGGTCATCCCATTTATTCCAAACGATGAATATTACGTTGAGGAATATGAGGATAGCAGCGAGACGGGTGTGAATTTCTACACCTATGGAAACACAAAGGCGGAATTTGATGCTTACAGAGCACTTTTCTCAAGCTATACGTTTGCCGGTCAGGAAGCTGACGAATACGGCGATCTTTGGTATTTCTACGATGCGAAGGATGGATCCCATTACGTTGATATGTCCTATTACGAAACCGAGGACGGATACGTGGTTGACGTTTACGTATATTACTTAGTTGAGAACGGTGGCTCCGGTGGATCGGGCGATACCGGTGACACAGGAGAAAGTGACGTTGACCTTATCACAAATGCGGGAGCAGGACTTCCCACGGGCACAAACGGAGTATTTAACGTTGATTTTACAGATGCGGAATACGTTAAGGACGTTACCGATCAGGGATACTATATGGACGGATGCCCCACTGTCGGATCACCCAAGGTTTTGGTGATTCCCGTTGAATTTAAGGACGTTACTGCCGCAAGCAAGGGATACTCCACAAGCGTTCTTGAAAAGGCATTCAACGATAGGGAAGACGATTCTTACTATTCGGTTTATGAATATTATAATATTTCAAGCTACGGGAAATTGGAACTTGATATTGAGGTGCTTGACGATTGGTTCATGCCCAAATACGACAGCAACTATTATTACAATGCCACCTACGATTATTACGGCAGCGAGATCGCAATCGGTGATCAGCTGATAATGGACGAGGCGCTTGCATATCTTGCAGGTATTATGGATCTCTCGGAATTTGACTCCGATAATAACAATATTATTGATGCGGTCGTCCTTGTTAATACTCTCGACGTTGGTGAGGATAATTTCCATTGGGCATACCGCTATTGGAATATCTATACCGATGAGGATGATTATTATTACGAATATGACGGTGTGAGCGCAAACGATTATCTTTGGGCGTCATATCAGTTCCTTTATGAGAGCTATGATTCTGAAGGAAATGTTGCTTATGATAATCCTTCGGCTATGAACACATATACTTACATACACGAATTTGGACATGTGCTTGGTCTTGACGACTATTACGACAACGCCTACGTTGCCGCGCCTCTTGACGGATGCGATATAATGGACGGTATGATGGGCGACCACAATGCATATTCCAAATTCAACCTCGGTTGGATAACATCATCAAGACTCGTTACCACCGACACGAGCGTTACACTCACTCTCAAGGACTTTTCAAAGGACGGCGACACGATAATTATCGCTAACAACTGGGATGAAAAGCTCGGTGCATATCAGGAATATTACGTTCTTATGTATTATACTAATAACGGACTCAACGCAGGCGATGAAAACGGCTATTTCTCCCGTGACGGAGTTGTTGTATATCACGTGAATGCCTCTCTTTACAAAGAGGATTACAGCGGAGAGATTTATTACGATGTGTATAATAACAACACTGATGCTTCTGACGAATACGGCACTGAGGACAATCTTATTGAATACGTTAAGTCTGCAGGAGATACGTTCACGTATATCGCAGGAGATACGCTTCCTACGGTGATCGACGATAACGGCGACGTGCTTGGATACACATTCATTGTTGATTCGATAACAAGCGAATATGCAACTATAACGTTTACGGCAAAATAAACCAAACAAAAAACGAAATGGCTTGGAGATTCTCCAAGCCATTTTTATGTATTTTTTATTTTGCAAGTTCAATAAGCTTTAAGCAGAGTTCGGTGTAGCTAAGACCTGCCGCCGCCGCCTCTTGAGGGAGCAAGCTCGTGGGTGTCATACCGGGGAGCGCATTTGCCTCAAGGAAGAAAAATTCATTATTTTTATCAAGTATGAAATCTATTCTCGAATACGAGCCAAGTCGAAGCACATTATGTGCGCGCTCGGCATAGGACTGAAGCTTAGCGGTTAATTCATTACTTATCGGGGCAGGGCATATCTCTCTTGCAAGTCCTGCCTGATATTTTACCTTGTAGTTATAGAAATCGCCCGTGGCAATGATCTCGATTGGAGGGAGTGCTTTTCCATTGAGAATGCCAACGGAAAACTCTCTGCCGACCACCTGCTTTTCAATAAGCACGTTTTCGGAAAATCTTTCCGCCTCTGTGAGAGCATCGGCAAGCTCCTGTTCACTTACTACCTTGGTCACTCCCACGCTTGAGCCGTTATCTGCGGGCTTTACAAAGCAGGGAATAAGTGAGTTGAGTGCGCTTGCTTCATCTTTGTTTGTCAGCCACTGTGCTGTCGGTATGCCTGCCTTTGCGATAAGCTCCTTGGATATTATTTTATCCATTGAGAGCATACAACCAACAGAGGAGCTACCCGTGAATCTTATACCGTTCATCTCAAGAAGTGCTTGAAGCTTTCCGTTTTCGCCAACTCCTCCGTGAAGAGCAAGGAAGGTCACGTCCGCCATTTTACAAAACTCGACAACGTTTTCTCCAACGGGATTTTCTCTACCTCCGTTTTCCTTAACGAGCTTTTGAAGATCGGGCGCTATTTCAGGAATCTTATATTCGTATTTGCCCGAAAAACCGTCAAAATTCATTTTTTCTTTTTCTATTCCATAATACAGATCAACAAGGATCGCTCTATGTCCCGCATCGCGTAGGGCATTGGCAATCAATGAGCCCGACGCGAGTGAAACGTCGCGCTCCATACTGAGTCCACCTGCAAGTACCACTATATTCATAAAAACGCCTTTCTGTGAATGATTATTCAATAGCTATTTTGGCAAGACCTGCCTCACTTGTTTCTTTATATGCGGGGCTCATATCGTCGCCCGTTTCCTTCATCGCGATAACAACCTTGTCAAAGGATATTTTTCTTGTGTCAAAAAGAAGATTTGCAAGGTTTGCCGCATTTATCGCGCGCATTGCCGCGACTGCATTTCGTTCGATGCAGGGAATCTGCACAAGTCCGCAGATGGGGTCGCAGGTAAGTCCTAAATGATGCTCAAGCGCGATCTCTGCCGCATACTCGATTTTGTCGATATCCATTCCGTAAAGCTCGGCGAGAGCTGCCGCGCCCATTGAGCACGCGCTTCCAACCTCTGCCTGACATCCACATTCCGCACCCGAAATAGAGGCGTTGTGCTTGATTAGATTTCCTATCACACCCGCAGTGGTAAGCGCCTTGATAATATCGTCATCGCTGGCACCCTTTTTGTGCTGATGGTAGAGCATTACCGCAGGAAGAACGCCTGCCGCACCGCAGGTGGGAGCGGTAACTATCTTCTGACCTGCCGCATTTTGCTCACCAACGGCAAAGGCATAGGCGCAAACAAGTCTGTCCTCTTTGGTTTCGCGATTTTCATCCTCTTTATAAGTATTATATAACTGTTTTGCTTTTTTGTGCACGTTAAGACCGCCGGGGAGTATTCCCTCATCGACGATGCCTGCATGTATTGAGGATTTCATGGCATCCCATATTTTTTCCATATGAGCATAGAAGCCCTCTCCCTCAATAGCAAAGGCATATTCCCAAATTCTGATTTCTTTTTCTCGGCAATAGTCCGCAATATCCTTAAAGGTATCAAGGGGATATATCATTTCGCTTTCTGCAAGTGTTTCGCCGTCGGCGATGATGCTACCGCCGCCAACACTGTAAAAGCGTTGCTTTTTTATTTCCTTACCGCCGCTTATTGCGATGAGGTCCATTGTGTTGGGGTGCACAGTGCACTCCGTGTTGAAATCAAACTCAACCTCACAATTATTTGGCAAAAATGTCTGCTTGATAACGTAATCCGTGCCGTGACCCTTTCCCGTTTTGGAGAGGGAGCCGTAAAGCACTGCGCGATAGCTTTCGGCAGGATTTTCTGCCTTGAAGCGCAGACAAGCGCGTTCGGGGCCTATGGTGTGTGAGCTTGAAGGACCTCTGCCTATCTTATAAAGCTCGCGAAGGGAGGACATACCTCTGCCTCGCGTGATTTTTTTGCTTTGAGTTTCCTCATCCTGATAAAAATAAGTGATGGACACTCCGAAAATCTTTGCTATCTGCAAGAGATTTTTGGTGGTGGGATTGGAGAGATTCTTCTCCCATTTGGACACCGCCTGCTCGGAGATTCCAAGTCGCTCTGCAAGCTCTCGTTGAGTAACGCCCTTGCTTTTTCTTAACTTTTTGATTCTTTCGCCTTGAGTCCTCATTTTTATCACCTCGCAAAATCAACCTTAGGTTGAGTAAATTATATCAAAATCCTTATATTTTGTCAATAAATTATTGACATTTTTTCGAAAAAAAGTTACAATAAAATAAATAAAAAAGCAAGGAAAAAACTATGAAAAATATTATTGAGATAAACGATTTTAATGACAGCTCGCTTGACGTTTACGTGCGACTTACCGGCTCACAGTTAAGAAACAGACTTGAGCCACAAAAGGGAATATTTATAGCGGAGAGCCCGACCGTTATTGAGGTAGCGATGAATTCGGGATGCGAGCCGATTTCATTTTTGACGGACGAGCGTTTGCTAAAGAGCGGCGCGGTTGAGGATATAATTGAAAAATTACCTGAAAACACGCCTATTTATACTGCGAGTCGCGAACTTTTGACATCTCTTACGGGCTTTGAGCTAACGCGAGGTGCACTTTGCGCTATGAAGCGTCCCGCTCTTCCAAGCATTGAGGAGCTGTGCAAAAATGCGCGCAGAATTGCCGTTTTTGAGGAGATAACCGATTCTACTAATATTGGCGCGTTGTTTCGCTCTGCAGCGGCACTTAATATTGATGCGGTGCTTGTTACTCCCACCTGTTGTGATCCTCTTTGTAGACGCGCCGTGAGAGTGAGTATGGGAACTGTATTCCAAGTTCCGTGGACAAGGATAGGTGAAAACAAGTCCGATTGGCCTGAAAAAATGCAGGAGCTTAAAAATCTCGGATTTAAAACGCTTGCCATGGCGCTTCGCAATGATACTGTTGATATTGATGACGAGAGATTGCACCGAGAAGAAAAGCTTGCTATAATTCTCGGCACTGAGGGTACGGGACTCACTCCCAAGACTATTGAGGAGTGCGATTACACGGTTAAGATTCCTATGGCACACGGGGTTGACTCGCTTAACGTTGCCGCGGCAGGTGCTATCGCTTTTTGGGAGCTTGGCAAGAAGAGATAATGCTACATCAAGTTTGGTTTTAAGGAGAATATTTATGAGACTCAAGGTAATAAGCTTCAATATAAGATGTTGTGACGACGTTGATGGGAACTCTATTATTGAACGTTCCCCGAGATTGTATAAGGTAATCGAGCCTTATGAGGCAGATGTGATTGGAATTCAGGAATATACACCTTTGTGGGAAAGTGAAATTGAAAGATTATTCGGACAAAATTACGAGATTTTTAACAAATACCGTACAAGCTCCGGTTGGATAGAATCGGCACCGATACTTTGGAAAAAAGATAGATTTGAATGCGTAAAGAAGGGCTATTTTTGGCTATCCGATACACCCGAAGTGGAATCGGCGGGATGGGATGAGATGAAACATAATCGCATTTGTATATATGCAATTCTTTCGGATAAGCAAAGCGGTGAATCGTTTGTATTTATGAATACTCATCTTGGCTTTGGAAATGAATGTCAAAAAAAGAGTGTGGCACTTATATGCGATTATGCAAAGAAGATTTCAAGTCTACCTACCTTTATAACGGGAGATTTTAATATGACTCCCGATAGTGAGGCATATACTGATATCACAAAGGAAATGAAGGATGCTAATGCTTTGACCGTGAACGATATGAGAAGTACTTTTCACGGCTATGCACCAAAGCAGCACACTAATATGCACATAGATTATTGCTTTATTGACAGCAAAACAACAGCAATTGATTCAAAAATTATTGACGAGCTTGTTGACGGAAAATTCCCGTCGGATCACTACGGTTTATACACTGAGCTTGAAATTTAACAAATGTAAAAAGCAACGCGGATTAAAAAATGCGTTGCTTTAGCCTCGGGTGCTAAAGGACAGTTTTGCGAGAATACGGTATATCTCGAAAGAGGTATGCCGTATTTTGCGTTTGTGGGTACAAATGCAGTGCTTGTCAGGAAAATTGACAAGGCATAGATGAACGTAAAAAGGCTCCCTTGTGTAAAGGGAGCTGACGCCGTAGGCGGCTGAGGGATTGTTTAACTATAAAATTCAACTCTTTACAATCCCTCCGTCACGGCAAGCCGTGCCACCTCCCTTTACACAAGGGAGGCTCTTTATTACCTCCCTGAAGGTAATTATATAAATTTTATCGAACATATTTACAAATTGCAAAAAATGTGATATAATAAAGATGCCAAACAAAACCAAATAACTTTCAAGGATAAACGCCCTATTTTGTAGGGGGTCTTATACCTATACCTATTTTTGCGAGTCAGATGATAGTAGGCAAAAATGCTTGCTCCGCTGACTTGCATATGGTGTTTATCCATGAAGTTGGTTTTGTTTGGCGACAATTGGAGTTGGCGTTTTTCGGTGCGGTGACTCCAGTTGCCGCACTTTTTATTTTACAAGAAGGGAACGTACTATGGAAGAAAAAATTTTAATTAAAAGTGAAGTAAACAAAACCGCAAAGTCTTGCTTTTTGGGTATTATGGTTGGATTTTGGATTATTACAATAGCATTTCTTTTATATTTATTGTTACCAAACGATAGTCCTTTTGGAATGAAATGGGAATATAATAATTTTGATATGGCCTTAATAATAGGCGGGACATATTTGGTGACTTTAGTAATTGGCTGTATATTTTTTGTGTTAGCAATAATTGTAACAATTGTATATTGGTCTTATAGCAAATGCCAAATTGCCATCACCGACAAAAATGTAAAAGGAAAAACTTTATTTGGAAAAGAAGTAGTTCTTCCCTTGTATATGGTTTCCGCTTATACTACAAGAAAATTTTTATCCACCATTGCCGTAGCAACTTCTTCGGTAATCACGAAATTTGTACTTATCAAAAATTATACGGAAATCGGAAATGTATTATCGCAGTTAATCAATAAAAGACAAGATCAAACGCAAACGATTGCAAACGAAACCAAGACAATAAGTTCAAATATGGATGATTTAGTAAAGTTAAAAGATCTTTTGGAGCAAGGAATTATTACCCAAGAGGAGTTTGACGCAAAGAAAAAGCAGTTGCTTGGTCTTTAATTGAATATGCTTTCCGTAGACCGAAATATCGGATGACAAAAAAATTAGCGAGCCGTTTTTTGCGGCTCGCTTTTGTATATTATTAAAAACTGTCCTTAAGAGTACGTCGCTTTTTATTTTAGTTTTCTTTTTATTTCTTTTATAAAGTCATTATTTCCGCAATATACGGTATTTTCTATTGGTATTGCAAATTCATCACTTTCATAAGCTATCTTGAATTTCATATTATGAAACAATAGAAAATCGTCATTTCCTTCTCTAAAAAGAACAGTGGGGGAGAGGGAATAGAGAGTCAGATCGTTTATGGGATTTGCTTTTGATATTCCTATTCTCATCAGCAGTCGCGGGGCTGAAAATATCGCGGTCGCAGATTCTATGGCAAGATGTGCTAAAGGAATATTGCAAAGATTGATTGCCCTTGTTTTATAAAGATAATCGTAATGGAAGAAATCCGTACCGAAAACTGTGGAACTTGAGATTGTGCGCTTGTTGGGAGAAGCGTAGGTGATCCTTGCACCATTCTTATTTAGCGTATTAGAAATATAATCATAGTTGCTTTCGCTTGTGAGCGCCACTATTTCATTTATTTCATTTGGAGCGCTGTCCGTTAGCTCGCACACTGTACTATCATCTTCCATTGCCAATATCAAAGCAAAAGGAACGGTGTGCTTTATTATTTGCCTATATATTTGCTCGCTCATTTCCAAAATGAGATAATCCGCGCCATCAAGCATTGATAGAGCGCAAGTCAAAAGAAGTGCATCGGAGCTTATTGATTTGCCCAATCTCTTTATTAATTCTTCAGCCCTTTGGCAGAGCTTGTCAATTGAAATATATTTACCCGACGATATAAAACGGTATTTTAATTCAATACCATCATTATGTATATATCTCGAATGGGATATTTCACACTCATTCATAACCGATGATAAAAATACCGCCGTGCCCGAAGCTCCGTCGCCTACCGCAAATATCAATTTTGACTTGATACCTTGCGGTATCAAGTCAAAGCCGATTTCATTATTTATATTGTCCGAAAGATATTTTTTGAGATTTTTATAAGTCATTATTCACCAAGTAAGAATTTTTTCGCTATTATATATTCCTGAGCAGCGGCGTCCGCGCGCTTGAGATTGGACGGAGTGTTTGGCTTTTTTACGGCTCTTAAGAGTATATTTTTAGGCGTTTCCTCGGGGTCTATAAGCTCAACTGCAACGCAGGAATAGTTGTTTGCTTCAAGCTTTTTAAGACGGAGCGCATCCGTTGCCGCATCGCAGAGCTTTTGCCTGAGCATTGAATGTTGTGTGACGAATGCGAGTGCCTTGCAATCAATGGTATGATTTAGCTCGTGGTGACAGCAGGGAGTTGAAAGAATGACCTTTGCGCCCTCTACTATCGCTTTTTCAAGCACGATGTCTGTTGCGATGTCGCAGGCGTGGAGCGAGATCACAAGATCGGGCTTTTCCTTGCAATCGTATTTGGTGATATCATCGCAGAAAAATTCAAGTCCGTCAAGCTGTAGCTCACGCGCCACCTTGTTGCAGTATTCTATAACGTCTGTCTTCAGGTCAACACCGTACATTTTGACCTCGCGCCCCATTACACTTTTAAGGTAATGATATACTGCGAAGGAAAGATAACTCTTTCCGCAACAGAGGTCATAAACTATGAGCGCGCCCTCCTTTGGAAGATGGGGATAAATATCTCGAACGTTTTCCACGAATTTGTTTATCTGGCGGAATTTAGATTGCTTTTTATCGTATATTCTGCCGTTTTTGTCACTGACTCCGAGATATTGAAGGAAGGGAGCGTCGCCTTTTATAATATAGTTTTTCTCTTGATTATTGCCCTTGATCTCTGCCTTCTGAGCATTGTCGGAGGCGAGCTTTGCAACAAGAGCATTTACACCGATAAGTGTGATCTTGCCCGATTTTGATGCCTTAAGCTCACATTCGCCCACAGTGGTTATGAGATTAACTTGAAGTGCGCCCTCGATCAATGAGCAGAGCTTGCCGTGTGCATTCTCATCAAGCGCGATATTTTCGTGCTTTGCCTTGTTGTCGGAATGAAAGCTCTCTGCCTGAAGCACGATTTTCTCGCCTATCTTTTTTAAAGTAAGCACGGTTTTTACAGTGCTTTTATCCTTGTGCTTTGAAAAGACTGCCTTTTTGAGCGTCTGATTTTCTGCGGAGCAGAGAATTGCAGAGGCAAAGTCCTTTATTTTTGAATCAAATTCCATCATAGCTTTGGCGGTCTCCTGTGTCTGCTCATATTATAGAGCTTTCTCATTCTCTCGGATATCTCCTTCTTCTTTTTTTCTGTTTCGTCAAGAAGAACACTTGGGGAGCTAAAGCACTCACCGTCATATTCGATATTGAATATATCGTTGACTGCAACCCCCGAAAGAATATCCTTTGGAATGACGTATCTATCTCCGTTGTCGTCTATAGCTACTCCAAAGCCCTCTTCGTATCTGTCAAGAACTAATTTTAAAGTCATATTTTTGACCTTTCTATTAATCGAAATATCCTTTTTTATAGAGGAGCTCGGCAATTAGTACTGCGCCACCTGCCGCACCTCTTAAAGTGTTGTGCGAAAGGCCCACGAATTTATAATCGTAAACGTGGTCCTCACGCAATCTTCCTACAGTAACACCCATACCGCCGTATATATCGCGGTCGAGTCTTGCTTGAGGACGGTTATCCTCTTCAAAATAGGTTATGAATTGCTTTGGCGCATGGGGGAGATCAAGCTCCTGCGGCTCGCCCTTAAATTCTGCCCACGCTTTAAGTATATCCTCTTTTGAGGGTTTATTTTTGAATTTTACAAACACCGCAGCGGTGTGACCGTCAGTTACGGGCACTCTTATGCATTGAGTGGTGATAACGGGCTGGCTCGCCTTAACGATTGCGCCGTTTTCAATTTTGCCCCATACCTTTAATGGCTCCTGCTCGCTCTTTTCTTCCTCTCCGCCGATATAAGGAATAACGTTATCTATCATTTCCTCCCATTCGGCAAAGGTTTTGCCCGCGCCGGAGATTGCCTGATACGTAGTGGCGACTATCTCGTACGGCTCGTAGGAGAGAAGGGGAGTGAGTGCGGGTACGTAGGATTGGATCGAGCAGTTTGGTTTAACCGCGATAAAGCCCCTCTTTGTGCCAAGACGCTTTTTCTGCTCATTGATTATTTCAAGATGCTCGGGATTGATCTCAGGAATCACCATGGGGACGTCGGGCGTCATTCTGTTTGCGGAATTGTTTGAAACAACGGGGATCTCTGCCTTCGCATAAGCTTCCTCGAGTGCCTTTATCTCGTCCTTTTTCATATCCACCGCGCAGAAAATGAAATCGACAAGCGTTGCCATTTTTTCTATGTCCTGTGCATCTATAATTGTCATATTTTTATATTCTTCGGGAATGGGGGTGCTCATTTTCCAACGCGCTCCCACAGCATCCTTATAGCTTTTGCCCGCGCTTCTCTCTGAAGCGGCAAGGGCGGTGATTTCAAAATAAGGGTGATCTTGAAGCAGGGTGATAAATCTTTGACCCACCATGCCCGTAGCACCGACTATACCAACTCTTTTTTTCATAATATAAACTCCTTAATTACAGAACTCTTTATATATTATGTTTTTGTGCACGCCTCTGTCCTTGGCGCACGATTTTATTGCATCCATTTTTGAAAGTCCGTTTGAAATATAGAAATTCACGTGCTCCTCGATGCTCATATTTTCAAAGAAGCTTTCCTTACTCTTGCTTTTGGGCGCGCCCTCGACGATGAGAACATATTCGCCGCGCGGATCATTCTCTTCATAGTGTGCAACTGCCTCTGCGAGCGTTAATCTGAAAACTTCCTCATTTTTCTTTGTAAGCTCACGGCAAAGAGATATTTTTCTCTCCTCACCAAAGGTGTTTTTCATATCCTCAAGCGTTGCACGGAGCTTGTGGGGAGCTTCGTGGAATATCATAGTTCTTCTTTCAGCTTCAAGCTCTAAGAGTCGCTCGCGTCTTTCGCCCTTGTTTGCGGAGAGAAAGCCCTCAAAGCAAAATCTGCCCGTGGGGAGTCCCGAAAGGGTGAGTGCGACGATGCCTGCACATGCACCGGGAATGCTTGAAACGGTTACGTTTTGCTCTGCACAAAGGGCAACTATGTCTTCACCGGGATCGCTGATAGCAGGCGTGCCTGCATCTGTGATGAGCGCGCAGGATTCTCCGCTCTTAAGTCGGTCAATAATTATCTGTCCGCGCTCCCTCTTATTGTGCTCAAAATAGGATACCATCGGCTTTGAGATGCCGAGATAGGAGAGGAGCTTCATGGAGTTTCTCGTGTCCTCTGCGGCAATAAAATCGACCTCGGAAAGCACCTTGACTGCTCTCTCGGAAAGGTCTGCAAGATTGCCTATCGGGGTGGCAACAAGATATAGAACGCCTTTTTCTATTTTGTTTTTTTCGTTTTCAAGATTTGTGGATTTGATGCTGCTCATGATTGTCCTTTCACATTCCGTTTTATAGGGCATAAAATGATATTAATTGAAGATATGGGGGTAGATATGGCTATTAAAATTTATATAGATCAGGGGCACAATCCGTCATCTCCCAATGCGGGGGCAGAGGGAAACGGATATGTGGAGCAGGATATTACATACGACGTGGGTATAATCCTTAGCGACCTGCTACGCGCAAATGGAAATTTTGACGTCCGTGTGAGTCGTCCAACACCCGAAACGAGTCTTGGAACAAGCAATTCAAGCAGCTTGAGGATCAGGGTGGACGAGGCAAATGCCTTTGGCGCGGATTATTTTGTCAGCTTACATGCAAACGCTTCAAGCAACCCCTCAGTTTCGGGGAGCGAGGTGCTTGTCTATAATGAGCCGAGCGTTGCAAGCGAGCTTGGAGAGGATATACTTCTTTGGATGAATAGGATCACGGGACTGAAAAATCGGGGTATAGTAGAGCGTCCCGGTCTTTACGTGCTGAGAAAAACGCAAATGCCCGCAGTACTTGTTGAAATGGGATTTATATCAAATCTCGGCGATGCTTCACTTATGAATAATAGCCCCGGGCTATTTGCAGAGGGTATTTACAATGGAATACTGCAATACACGGGACTACTTTAAATTCATTGACACATTTGTAAAAATTCTTCCTCGTCAATTATTGTTATACCGAGGGCCTTGGCTTTGACGAGCTTACTGCCCGCATCCTCGCCCGCAAGCACGTAGTTTGTTTTTGAGGAGACCGAGCCAGATACCTTTCCGCCGCGGTCCTTTATCATAGCACTTGCAACGTCACGGCTCATGGAGGGAAGAGTTCCAGTAAGAACAAAGGTGAGTCCCTCAAAGCGATTATCAAGTGCTACGAAGGTGGAGCTTGTATTAAGTCCGAGAGCTATGAGCTTGTTGCAAAGCTCGATATTGTGCTCATGCGAGAAGAAATCAACAACGCAATCGGCAGTTATCTCGCCGAAATCCTGTATTTCGCAAAGCTCCTCGCGTGTAGCGAGCATCAATGCGTCAAGTGTTTGATATCTTGCGGCAAGTGCCTCTGCGGCAACCTCGCCAATATTTCTTATACCGAGAGCGTAGGTGAGTCTTTCAAGACCTGCGCTCTTTGAATTTTTGATTGAATTGATGAGATTTTGTGCGCTCTTTTTACCCATTCTCTCGATGGTTGCTACCTGTTCCTCGGTAATGGTGTAAAGGTCTGCAAAGTCCTTGATAAGACCGTTTTCAAGAAGCGCGTTGACTATTTGTGGGCCAAGTCCCTCGATATTCATAGCACTCTTGGAAGCAAAATGCTCTATGCTTCGCGAGAGCTGTGCGGGGCAGGATGAATTGACGCAACGGATCGCCGCGCCATCGTTATCGTCGCGCACCACCGCTTCGCCGCAGGACGGACAGTGGGTGGGCATAAAGAATTCCATCTCCGAGCCGTCGCGCTTTTCGGGATGAGCGCAAAGCACCTCGGGAATTATATCACCCGCTTTTCTTACCGTAACAGTATCACCGAGCATAATTCCGCGCTCGCGGATAAAATCGAGATTGTGCAATGTCGCACGGGATACGCTTGTCCCTGCAAGGCGTACGGGCTCAAGTACCGCTGTGGGAGTGAGCACGCCCGTTCTGCCGACCGCGATAGTAATGTCGGTGAGCTTTGTTTGCTTTTCTTCGGGAGGGAATTTATAAGCGACCGCCCATTTGGGTGTGTTTGTGCCTTCGCCGATTTTTACGCGGTCTGCAAGATCGTCTATCTTGATAACCACACCGTCAATGTCATAGGGCAGGGAGTCACGCATGGAGCCGAGCTTTTCGATATGCTCGATTATTTCCTCATAGCTATGTGCAAGAACTCTGTCCTTAAGCACGGTAAAGCCAAGATCTCTTACCGTGTCAAGCGTGTTTGTGTGCGATTTGGGAACGTGTCCGTCGCCGTATATATCTCCCGACTGAAGATTGAAAATAAATATATCAAGCTTTCTGTCAGCACAGACCTTGGGATCAAGCTGACGCAGTGATCCCGCCGCCGCATTTCTTGGGTTGGCAAGAAGCTGTTGCCCGTTTTGCTCTCTTTCTTCATTGAGGGCATAAAATACCTTTCTCGGCATATACACCTCTCCTCGAAGGCAGAATGAAAGCTCCTTTTCTATTGAAAGGGGAATGGAATTTATCGTTTTGATGTTTTGTGTAACGTCCTCACCAACTGTTCCGTCTCCGCGTGTTGCACCGTTTGTGAGAATACCGTTTTCGTAAGTGAGCGCAACGGAAAGACCGTCAATCTTCGGCTCTACAGAAAATGCGGGATTTTCTACGATGCCCAACATTCTGTCAACGAAATCCTTTATCTCGGAGTATTCAAATACGTCGGAAAGGGAATTCATGGGAACGGAATGCGTTACCTTTTCAAATTTATCGAGTGGCTTTCCACCAACGCGGTTAGTGGGGGATGTGGGATCGAAATACTGCGGATTTTCTTCTTCAAGATGCAAAAGCTCGGCATAAAGTCGGTCATATTCAAAATCCGAAATTTCGGGATCATCGTAAACGTAATAACGTTTAGCGTGATATGAAAGCTTTGCGCGCAGCTCCTTTATTCTTTCTAAAACTTCGTTCATATTTTTCTCCCAATAAAGTGTTTATTTTAACAATTA
Source organism: Eubacteriales bacterium (assembly GCA_045125655.1). Classification (GTDB taxonomy): domain Bacteria; phylum Bacillota; class Clostridia; order Oscillospirales; family CAG-272; genus RGIG4608. The sequence continues at coordinate 18,990 of JBGVNP010000030.1, forward strand.
TTTTTTGATTAGCTTTTATGCAAAAGCGTTTTCGTCTATATATATTTTTGAAATATCCGCGCCAAGCTCACGCAGCTTGCCAACTATATCGAGATATCCGCGCTCGATTGTGGATATATTTGTTATTTCCGTTGTCCCCTCGGCAACAAGACCTGCAACAACAAGTGCCGCTCCGCCTCGAAGGTCAACGGAGCTTACTATTGCACCGCGGAGCTTTTTCACTCCCTTGAATGCCGCAAACGGCTCATTTATCATAACGCTTGCACCCATCTTTTCAAGCTCTAATGCATATCTGAAACGATTTTTCCAAATGGTTTCATAAACTGTGCTCTCGCCCTCTGCGATGCAAAGGAGTGCACCAAACTGTGGGTGCATATCAGTCGGAAATCCCGGATATGGAAGTGTTTGAATATTTGTGGGTTTAAGAACACCGTTGGATCTTACGGTAAGGTAGTCGTCATAGGTTTCTATCTCAACACCCATCTCAACGAGCTTTGTTGATATTATTTCAAGGTGCTTGGGAATGACGTTTCTTATATTGACCTCGCCGCCCGTTGCCGCAACGGCTGTCATATAAGTACCCGCCTCAATCATATCGGGAATTATATCGTATGTTCGTCCCTGAAGGGATTTTACTCCGTTTATTTTTATTATACCCGTACCTGCACCCTTAATATCCGCGCCGCAGGTGTTAAGAAAGTTTGCAAGGTCAACTATATGTGGCTCTCGAGCGGCATTTTCTATTACGGTTTGACCCTCTGCAAGAGTTGCCGCAAGCATAATATTTACTGTTGCTCCAACTGAAACCGTGTCAAAGTAGATCGAGCTTCCCTTAAGTCCTTCGGGAGCTTCAGCATAGACGTTCTCTTCATCCTGCGAAACGTTTGCGCCAAGTGCCTCAAATCCCTTGATGTGCATATCTATGGGACGCGCACCGAAATTGCATCCACCGGGAAACGCGACCTTTGATGAGTGAAATCTTGCAAGCTCTGCGCCGAGAAGATATGTGGATCCCCTCATTCTCATAACGAGGTCCTTGGGTGAGCAGCTTCCCTCAAGATTTGAGGTGTCGATTTCGACCGTGGTGCTATCGGTATAGTTTACGGTCGCACCCATTGAGCGAAGAATTTCGAATGCCATTGTTATATCGCTAACTCTCGGAATATTTTCGAGAGTACATTTATCAGCAGTAAGTATGGTAGCAAAGATTATAGGAAGAGCGGCGTTCTTCATACCGTTGATATAAACGTCGCCATAAAGCTTGTTGCCACCGTTGATTATGATTTTATCCATATATGTAACTCCTAAAAAACAGAATTGGCAGTTATAGTTAATTATCTTAGATATATATTATAACATATAACTACCAAAAATGGAATACTTTTTTACTAATTAATGAAAAATAATCGCTCCATTTATAGAATATTCAATTTTCTATATTTTCGTGAAAATATGCCACTGCGAGATCAACCACAAGACCGTAGCTTACTGTTCCTTGCGTGCCGTTTGCTTGCAGATATGCATCGTTTATTGCACCGCTGATTTCTCCCACAACGTTGTCACGGTATTTTTCGTAATGCTTGTTATAAGCTATCATTTCGTATATGGCTCGGTTGTCAAGCTTTTTATAGGTCTCCTCCCACATATCCTCGTTTGCCGAGTAGAGTGAATTAAGCACGTACTCGCAAAGATTGAGATATCCACAATATCTTATATAGGGATCGTCACTCTCAATGCAAACCAAAAATGCGATAAAATTCGCCTCGTCCTCACGAGCGATTCCTCTTTGATGAGCAAGCTCGTGAGCAGCGGTAAAGGGAAGACTGTAATCGGGGGCATTTGTATTTATATTTGCCTCACCCGTAAAGAAGGTATATACTCCCGAAATGTGAGTATAGGTCATAGGTTCACTGAGTATTACGGGCTTTACGTATGAATTAAGTTGAGGAATAAAATCATATTTTTTACTGAGGGAGTCGTATGCCGCGACGAGCTTATTGTTCATTTCCCTTATGGAAAATGGCATAACTGATGAGCTTTCATGCTCAAATTCCACGTTATTGATTTCAGAATTTGTCATTTCTGCAAGCCAGGTGGCAGTTGATGCAAGCTCACTTGCACTAACGTTCTTTTTATCAAGCCCCAGCTTTTTGTCAAGCTCGGTCGTATAGTACCCCATGCCGAATGCAAGCACGAAAAGACTGAACATAAATCCCACTATTGAAAATATGGTTAATAAAAATATTCCAACATCACGCCACGAGCCGGCAAATTTTTTGATGCAATATCTCACCAAACAAACAAGAATTACGGGAGATGATATTACGAAAAGTTCGGCAAGGGACAGTGGAATAACATTGGTCACAGTTGCAAGAGCACCTCTTAATATGGATGAAATACGGAGATTAAAAAAATCAGCAAACTGTCTGTTATTTGTGGCAATAGCATAAAGTATTGCCGAGACAGGAGTCGTTATAAAAAAGGCAATGGCGATTTTTGAAAGTCTTACCCTTTGATTATTGCTTGTGTCCGTCATATTTCTTTAAACTCCTTTCCAAATATATTTTCTATAAGTGAAGCCATATCCTTGGGCATTTCTGCCTTAAGAGTGGTTTCATTTTGCGTTTCGGGATGAATAAAGCTCAGTTCATATGCGTGAAGCGCATGACGCGAGATCAGCTCGGATGAGCTGCCGTAGAGATCGTCGCCGAGTATCCCTGCGCCAAGATAAGAAAAGTGAACGCGCAGCTGATGCGTTCTGCCTGTTATGGGAGCTGCTTTTACAAGGGAATATCCGCCGTTTTTTGCAATCACCTTATAATGTGTTATTGCGATTTTGGAGTCCTCGCACTCTTGACACACCTCGCGAAGAATTATGCTTTTTTCTTTTCTTCTTATATGTGTTTCAATAATTCCTTCATCATTTGGCAATTCGCCCTCAAGGATGGCAAGATACGTCTTTTTTATTCCATCCCTTTTCATCTGCTCCGAGAGCTTTGAGGCGGATATGCGGTCCTTTGCTACAAGCACGATGCCGCTTGTGTTTCTGTCAAGTCGGTTTACCGAGCGAAAAACGAACGGACGTCCTGAAAGGGAATAATAGTAAGCCAAGGAATTTGCAAGCGTATCATAAAAATGCCCCTGCGACTGATGAGTTGGCATAAATGGCGGTTTATTAACTGCAACAATATGCTCATCTTCATATACGATATTGGGTAGAACGGATGATGGAACGAGCTTTTCGGCATCGCTTTCTACATCCTCTGAATTGATTTCGAGAATGTCGTTTTGCTTTATTACGGCTCGCACGGTAGCGTGATTACCGTTGATTAAAATTCCGTTCTCGCGTGATTTAAGGGCGGTGATTGCGCGCTTTGAAAAACCGAGCTTGTTGATAAGTATATCTTTTACAGTCATTCCAACGAATTCGTTTTCAAATCTCATGCAAGCACCTCCTTTTTAAAGCTGTAATTATTATACACCAAACTTATTTAAAATACAAGATTTGTGCATAAAAAAAGGCGGTGCAAGATATACTTAAATAAGTCAATTTTGAAAAGAGGATCATTATGAAAAGATTAATTATGCTTTTGGGTATATCAATGGCGGTAATATTCACTGTGGTTGGAGTAGTGCAGGAACAGCGCAGGGATGCGACGGGTGATATTTCAGGTGGACTTTACGTTCTGGCAAATAGAAGTGATATGGCAAAAAGCGCCATGGTGGGAAAGAAGATAACCTTTTCTGCAAACGATTTTGAAAAGAGTCTTAATCTTGCCAAGATAACGTCGATAACGGTCACATCCGTTCCCGAAATCACAGACGGCTGCCTTTGTCTTGGCGAGGTGCTTGTGAACAAGGGGCAGACCATATCGAGAGAAAGTCTTGCATTGCTCAATTACAGAGCGGGGGATGAGCGCGTCAAGGAGAGCTTTTTTACCTTCAAGGTGAACGAGAGTGAATATGAAATGAGGTGCAATCTCTATTTTCTTGACCGCGCAAACCAAGCTCCCACGCTTGAGCTTGAGGACGAGAGAGCGTTCAGCGTCAGCACACATCAAACTGTCAGAGTTTGGGGCAAGGTTGGCGCATACGATCCCGACGGCGACAAAATGAGATATGAGATCGTGAAATACGCGAGGGGCGGCGTTATTGAGCTTGACTCCGAAACGGGAGAATACACCTATACTCCAAGCGGTGCGTATTTCGGCGAAGATTCTTTTGAATATGTTGCGGTGGATAAATACGGCAATTATTCGACCTCAAAAGAGGTGGCTTTGAACGTTGAAAAGCTGAAAACCGATGCGATCTACACCGATATGCAGGATCACAAAGATCATCACGCGGCTCTGACTATGACCGAAAAGGGAATAATGAACGGAACAACGATAGGCAACAATACCTTCTTTATGCCCGACAAGAGCGTGAGTCGTGTTGATTTTGTGGTAATGCTTATGCACGCGATCGGTGTTGACGAGGTAGAGGCGGTTGCAGACACGGGATTTGATGACGATGCGGAGATTCCCAAGTCAATGAAAGGTTACGTTTACAAGGCAAGAGATATGGGACTTATAAACGGCGCGGTGGATGCCGACGGCAACTATCTTTTTGAGCCCAATCGAGCGATAAGCAGAGCCGAGGCGGCACTGATTGTCAACAAGGTGGTTAAGGGAAGTGTTCCCACGGTTAAGCCAACCTTTGCCGACAAAAACGAGATTCCCGCGTGGGCGCAGGATGCTATATACTCTCTTAACGATATAGGTATTCTTGTGAGCATAAACGGCGAATTTGCTCCGAGCGCAGATCTTACCAGAGCACAAACCGCACAGACACTCTATGCGCTGATGGAGTATCTTGATTAGTATAATGAAGAAGATAGTTTTTGAAAAAGCGCTCAAGCCGCTTGGGCTCCTACTTTTTTGAGGAAAAAGTAGGCAAAAACCTTTTTAAAGCGGCTTCGCCC
>JBGVNP010000031.1:0-2603 GCA_045125655.1 Eubacteriales bacterium
TGGTCTTTGGTTCGGAATAGTGTAGTGCTGGCGGTCTATCTCTTGTTTTCGGTTGCTTGCTTCCTTACCGTACATGAGCATTGGATGCTCGCTTTACAACCAAGCCTGCAACTTCCAATTTATTTATGATTTTTGTTACTCGTGCTTGACTAACACCTAAATGTTCTGCTATCTCGCTTGCTGTAACATCATTATCTTTTTTTTGCTCAAGATAAAAGAGAGTTTTCCCCATTCCTTCGCTTAATTCGCTTACAGAAGTATTGAAAATTTGAGAATTTGAATGAACTTCAACTGGTTTTCTAAAAAAACTTTCGGCTTTTGTCTCTTTTGTTTCCATATTGCACCTCCAATATCTTAACAGGGTTAAGTAATTATAGCATACATTTTCTTATATGTCAATATCTTTATATCGTTTTATTGTTAAAAAACCAAAAAATATTTTTAAGTTTTAATTATACGAAAATTAATGCTATGCTCACGGAATGTAAACTGAAGGAAAGTAGAGTTTGCTAAACCGCAGGTTTACACTCTGTTTAGTTAATATTGTATCATATTTTTTGATGCAGTTCAAGCATAAAGTAAGCCCTCGCTCCGTAAGGGAACGAGGGCTGATTTTACTGTTTCTTAAACACAGTTTTCATAATGGTTGAGAACTTCGGGGGCGTACCGTAAAGAAGAACGCCTACACGGTAGATCTTTGCGGAAAGAACACCGATACCGATAGTAGAGCCGATCAGGATAGCAATAGAAATAAAGATTTCATACCAAGCTACCGTACTCATACAAATTCTTGTAAACATAGCCATTGGCGAAGTGAACGGAATATACGAGCATACCTTCATCAGAACGGTATCAACGCTACCACCTATCATTGAGAACATTACAACAAAGAAAGCAATAATGAAAAGGAACGTGATAGGTAATACCGAGGTGTTTATATCTTCAAGTTTTGACGCGGTTGAGCCGATAGCACCGTAAAGGAAAGCGTAAATCAGGAATCCGAGAACAAAGAAAACAAGCAGATAAATAAACAAGTCTATGGGCATATCGAATATCGAGGCAACAATAGGATTAGACAACTGTGCTTTATTGATATTGTAGAACAGTAACGCCGATCCGAACACAAGGACAAGTTGGGTAAAGCCTGCAATACAAGACGCAAGCACCTTTCCGAACATCATACTCGTAGGTTTTGCGCTCGTAACCAAAACTTCCATTGCTCTTGAACTCTTTTCGCTTGCTACGTTGGTTGCAACCATTTGTCCGTAAAGCAAAATAACCATATATAATGCGAAAATCATTATGTATGTGTAAAAATAATTTTCCATTTGGTCAACGCCAAGTGTCATTGTTTCGCTTTCGATAACAACGGACATAATTTCTCCCGCTTGTTCGGGTGTTAGACCGTTCTGTATCATAGCATTAACTCTGTAAACCTCTTGCAATACCGTATCGGCAAGTGCCTGATTAGAATCCCACATATTGAGGTTGTTTACATAGTAAGTATATGATGATGCACTACTCATTACGAAAGCACACTCAACGCTGCCGGAAGTGATTTGAGATTTTATATCGTCAACCGTTCCGTCAGCAACCTTTACGTTATAGCCCGTAAAGGCTTCGGAGAAATAGTCCTTAACAAGCCCCGAAAGCGTTTCATCTTCCGCATATACAAGCATAACGGTAAGATCTGTCGGAGTTGTCGTAGCTCCTTCATCATCAGACTTAAATACCGAGATGATATTGGGAATGAACATCGCAACTGCGATTGCTACAACAAGGAATATCGTAACACCTACAAAGGCTTTGTTTTTAAGATAGCCTTTGAGTTCAAATTTGAGTATTTTTCCAAACTGTTTCATTGTCTTGCCTCCTTATATCTGCGCCCCTGCGTATTCTACGAATATATCGTTAAGGGAAGGCTCAAACACCTTTACCTCGTCAATATCGTAGTTTTCAACAAGACGTTTCATCGTGGCTTGCTTATCGTCAGGGCTTGCAAGCTGTATTAAGAGAGTGCCGTCCTCGCGCTCGGTGCAAGCCTCGCCAAAGTCTGCTTTGATCTGTTCAGGCTTTGTTGTGCCAACCACTAATTTATCACGAACGTAATTTCTCTTAATTTCGTGAAGATCTCCGCTAATCGCAACCTTGCCTGCATTGATAATTGCGATACTATCGCAAAATTCCTCTATGTAGCTCATTTGGTGGCTTGAAAATAAAACAATTTTGCCTTGTGCTATCTGCTCCTTTACAACGTCTTTTAAGAGCATAGCATTTACGGGGTCAAGCCCGGAAAAAGGCTCGTCAAGAATAACGATATGCGGATTGTGAGCAAGAGCCGTAACCAACTGTATTTTCTGTTGGTTTCCTTTTGAAAGCGTGTCAAGGCGTTTATTACGGTACTCACTCATACCGAGTCTATCAAGCCAATAATCTACGGCTTTTGTCGCGTCCTTTGTACTCATTCCTTTCAGCTCTGCAAAATATACAAGCTGATCTATAATGAGCTTTTTGGGGTACAAGCCTCTTTCTTCGGGAAGATAGCCAATGCCGATATTATTATAGTCAATGGGCTTTCCGTCAACAAGAACTTCGCCGCTATT
>JBGVNP010000032.1:0-1809 GCA_045125655.1 Eubacteriales bacterium
CTTATTGCCGTTCATCGAAAAGCCAAAAGAAGAGTTAGAGCGTGTGAATAGCGAGAAAGAAGCAACTTTTGAAACCTATTCATTCCCGATGAAAGATGAACCAGTTACAGAAGATGAAGAAATTTAAAAACACTGTTTTAAAAGGGGGGTGGACGTTATGGATGTTTTCGCTGAGCTAGCGTATGAAGAGTTAAAACAGAAACAAACGTTACCTTTAGATGAAAAAATAAAATATGCTAAGTTGAAAATCCATGAGTTCGTTGAAAGGTTGGGTGGAAGCGATAAAGTTTTTGTTTCTTTCAGTGGCGGTAAAGACTCAACCGTGTTATTACACCTTGTAAGACAGTGTTATCCCGATATTCCAGCCGTTTTTTTTGATACTGGGTTAGAATATCCCGAGATTCGCGAGTTTACCAAGACAATCCCTAATGTGATTTGGAGAAAACCACGAAAGAGAGTAAATGAGGTATGGCGGGAGTATGGAATACCGGTTGTATCTAAGGAGCAATCGGGTTATATCTACGACGTAAGACAAGGTGGAGGGCAAACGAAGTATAAAAGGTTAAATTATCGCGGTGGCTATAGTATTTCTAAAAAGTGGTTATTTTTAGCCGATGCGGAATTTACTGAGTACGAAGTTTCTTCCCACTGTTGCAAATACTTCAAAAAGTTACCTAGTGATGACTATGTTAAAGAGAGTGGTCGCGCACCTTTCGTTGGGACGATGGCGGGCGAAAGTCAATTAAGGCTTAACTCATGGCTTCGCCACAGTTGCAATATGTTTGATGGCAAAAAAGTTCAATCGCGTCCATTAAGTATTTGGACTGAGGATGATATATGGGAATATATTAAGCGTTTCGACTTAACTATTTGCGATCTTTACTATAAAGGACATACCCGTACAGGATGTTTTTGCTGTCCTTACGGAGCGCACTTGGATAAGTCCGGGGCGAATAAATTCGAACTTTTAAAAGACCAACATCCCCAACAGTACAAAGCATTAGACAAGTTAGGTTTAAAACGCGCGCTTGCAGATATGAACGTCCCTATTAAGAACGATATCGAATATGAAAAGTACCGTGAAGAACGACAATCAGAGATCAAAAAATGGTACGAGATGGTCGAGAAAGATATAGAGTTGAATGGGGAAAAAAGTGGCTATGCTCTATACCATAAGTATTTTAAAAGAGGGTGATAGAGTTGAGCAAAAAAGACGATATATACTGGGGGCCTTTGAGCAACAAATCCTATTGGCTCAAACGGTCTGAGGAACTGGATAAAGTCGCTAAAATGACCGAAAAAGAAGTCATGAAGAAATTATCCGCTTTATATCGTGATGCTTTCAGGAGTATTGAAAAAGAGGTTAATGACTTCATGATGAAATATGCAGTAGATCATAAACTCGACTATGCGACAGTGACTCAAATGCTAACACCGATTGACTTAGCGGAATATAACGAGAAAATCCAAGAGTTACACGCTATGTATCGTGATACTAAGTCGGAATACATCAAGATAGAAATTGAACGACTTAAAGCACGTTCAAAAATAACGCGTTTGCGGGCGCTACAAGACGCGATAAACGTGGAATTGTGTAAAGTTACCCATGAGTATCAAATGACGCTAGAAGATACATTAATCGGATTATTTAGCGACCAATATACAAAAGCGTGTGAGTTGATGGGGGTTATGGCTCCAGGGATTCCGCGAGAAGCGATCATAAAAATCATTGAATACCCTTATGCCGGGAAGATGTTTAGTGACCGCATATGGGATAACAAAGACGCTCTTGTGAAATATATCCAACAG
>JBGVNP010000033.1:0-6386 GCA_045125655.1 Eubacteriales bacterium
AAGTAAATTTTAGAAAATTACTCCGTAGGAGTGATTTTCGTAGTTTTGAAAGTATGGTGCATACGTCACGCTTGCGTGTAAGTATGTACCGTGCTTTCTAAACCGATAATTCATTTTTGAATTATCGAAAATTTACGTAAACTCTGCTCAAACCAATCGGTAAAGTTTTTCGGGGTGTGGGGTAGCGAAGCGGCGCGAGCGTAATGAATAACAGTCCGGTGGACTGTTAGAACGCGAGCGTGACCGAGCCGAAGCGAGAAGCTTTTCAAAAAAGCCCCACATCTTTTTACAACTAACTTCTGCGCGACAAATCAAAATTTGAAAATCATATTTTCAAAACCCCTCGCTATGTCCCGAGAAGCGCCAGAGGGCTTTTCGCAAAAGCTCAAAGGGGATTGCAAGTGCGGCTATTCCGAGCGTAAATATAAGCTCGCCCACTGTTAGCGGTGTGGCGCGAAGCACTGCTCCGCCAAAATAGATAAACGACACCTGAATGACGGAAATCAGCAGCATTATGAGTATAAAAACGCGATTTTGAGTTATTCCGTTGAAGATATTAAGTCGATCCGTTCTTGAATTGATACACTGCATTACGCTTAAAAATATGAAAAGTCCGAAGAAGGCGGAGAGAAGAACGAGGTCATTATCACTCCGTCTGAAATGCGACGTGAAGCTCGGAGAGATGAGAAAGAGAAGGGAAATTATCACCGAAAATCCGCCTGAAATGAATATTTGGTGCATCATATATTTATTGAGAATGGGCTCGTCACGGCGCTTGGGCTTTTCTTTCATTATTCGCTTTTGAGGTGCTTCTCCCGCAAATGCAAGGCCACCGAGCGTATCCATTATCATATTTACCCACAGCATTTGTGAAACAGTTATGGGTGCTTCAAATCCAAAGAATGGAGCTATCATACAAAGGAGCGCTGACGAAAAATTCATGGTCAGCTGAAACACGAGGAATTTTCTTATGCTTTTAAATATATTCCGTCCGTAAAGCACCGCTTTTACGATTGACGAAAGGTTATTGTCAATAATAACTACGTCCCCTGCGTCCTTGGCTACTGCCGAGCCGTCTCCCATAGCAAATCCCACGTCCGAGAGCTTGAGCGCGGGCGCGTCGTTTATGCCGTCGCCCGTCATACCTACCACAAGCTCCATTTTTTGTGCGAGACGAACAAGACGGCTCTTATCCTGCGGCAACGCACGGGCAAGCACTGCAAGACGAGGAAGAGCATTGCAAAGTTCATCGTCGGTCATATTTTCAAGCTCGGTGTGAGTCAAACACAGATTGCGCCGAGGAGTTATGATGCCTGTATCCTCCGCGATGCTTTTCGCACTGAGCACCCCATCCCCCGTTATCATAACGGTATCTATACCTGCGCGCCTTAATGCCTCAACCGATGCGCGCGCCTCTCTTTTCGGAGGATCGCTTATCACGATGGCGCAGGTGAATTTTCTATTTTTGCTCATCATTATAACGCGCTTGCCCTCACTTTGCGCTTCCGATATGGCGCGCTCCACCTCGAAACGATCGAAGCTCGGATCGTTTATTGAAGGAATGATGATCTCGGGTGCGCCTTTGAGATAAGTAGTACCCTCAAGTGTTGCCGAGGAGTATTTTATTTTACTGTCAAACGGAGTTTTTTGTATATGCTCCGTTGGGTATTTTGGAGAAAAATGCTTTTTAACGGCATCCAAAAGCGCGCGCTCGGTCGCATTTCCGCCCGAAGCGCCTTTTTTTGTTATTGTAGCGGAAGAGTTGTAGAAGGAGTTTTCGCAAAAATCCAAGAAAAGCTCCGGAAGGACATTTTTAAAGGCATTTATACCGTTTATGCGGCTTCCGTCGGGAGCTATAAAGCCCTCAACGCTCATTTTTCCCTTGGTGAGAGTGCCCGTTTTGTCGGTAAAGAGAACATTCATGCTTCCCGCCGCCTCAATACCCGTCTGCTTTCGTACAAGCACGTTGTCCTTTAGCATTCGCTTTACGTTTGAGGAAAGAACTACGGCGATCATCATAGGAAGTCCCTCGGGAACTGCCATAATGACCACAGTTAGTCCGAGCGTTATCGAGTGGATTATTTCGTTTACCATAAACTGCGCGTCGGTTAACTTGAATAGCATTACCTCGCGCAAAAAATCGCTCTCTATGCAGATGGAAGAAAAGAGATTTGAAAGTGCAATAAGCACCGCCGCGCCGTAGCCGAGTGTACTTATTTGCTTGGCTAAACGCGAAAGACGGAGAGAGAGGGGGCTCTCTCTTGTGTCCTCTTGAAGCTCTTGCACGATGCCGCCAAGAAAGGTGCTATCTCCCACCCGTTCTACAAGCATTTCGCCTTCTCCCGACGAAACAAGACATCCGCGCAGGCAGACAGACTCGGAGCTTGGAGAAAGGTCACTCTGCGAGGTGGTTTTGGAGGAAACTTTAGATGCCTCCTTGCTCTCGCCCGTTAGCGCACTTTGATCAAGGGAAACTGCGCCCGATATTAAAATTCCATCGGCACTCACAGCATCTCCCGCACAGAGAAGCACAACGTCCCCGACGACAATTTCATCAATGGGTACGGTGAGCGCTTCACCGTCGCGTCTTACTCTGACGAGTGCTTTTGTAGCTTCATTCAGTCGCTTGAACGCCGCACGGGATGAGCGCTCGGAGAGGGTGGAAATTCCCGTTGCGAGCAATATGGCAAGGGCTATTCCGCCTGTTTCAAACCAGTCTATATTTTTAAAGGTGAAGATGATATTTACTGCGAGCGAAATGAGTAGAACTTTAATTATCGGATCGCCGAGATTTTTTATAAACGAGAGTGCGAGTGGTTCCTCTTTTCTTCGCGTCATTTTGTTGGAACCATATTTTTTGCGCGATGCCTCAACCTCGCTTGATGTTAGTCCGATATGATTTTTATAGTCCATTTTTTTGCGCCTCCAATATGTTTTTACTGAATTATATGAGAGAAATAATGAAAATATAAGTTGACGGCGAGGCGAAAATATGATAAAATTATTATAGATTATGAAGGGAGGTGTTCGCGTGAAATTTGGCGGCATAGAATTAAAGCACGGAATAATGCTCGCACCCATGGCGGGAGCTACGGATCATGCTTTTCGCAAGGTGTGCCGTGAATTTGGCGCGGAATATCTCGTTTCTGAAATGGTTTGCGCAAAAGCGCTCTGCTATGAGCAGAAAATAAAAAAGAGCATTGAAAGATCTCCATCAAAGACCGCTCCGTTAGCGGCTATAAAGGAGGGGGAGCTTCCAATGGCAGTGCAGATATTTGGCAGTGAACCTGAATATATGGCGGAGGCGGCAAGAATGATCGCCGAAAATTCATACAGAGGAACGACGAGCATTTATACGCCCAGTGCGATAGATATAAATATGGGTTGCCCCGTGCCGAAGGTGGTTTCCAATGGTGAGGGCTCTGCGCTTCTTAAAAATCCTGAGCTTGCGGCGGATATTGTTCGTGCGGTGGTGAATGCCGTGGATATTCCCGTGACGGTCAAGATAAGAACGGGTTGGAATGCCAAATCCATCAATGCCGTTGAGGTTGCAAAGCGTCTTGAGGATGCAGGAGCGTCGCTTATCTGCGTTCACGGAAGAACGCGCGAGCAGCAATATGCCCCCTATGCCGATTGGACACAGATAGCCAAGGTAAAGGCGGCGGTGATCGTTCCTGTCATAGGCAACGGTGATATTTTTGAGTCGGAGGATGCGCTTAAAATGATGAAGGAAACGGGCTGCGACGGCGTTATGATAGGACGCGGTGCGCTTGGCAATCCTTGGATTTTTGAACGTACACTTGATTTGCTTGAGGGCAGAGAGGGACGCTTGATAGATAACGATGAGATAGTTGACGTGGCGCTTTATCATCTTGGACTTATGATTGAGGAAAAGGGTGAGCGCGCAGGGATAGCAGAGAGTCGCAAGCACCTCGGCTGGTATATGAAGGGTGTTCGCGGTGCGGCGGAGCTCCGAAACAAGATAAATACCGCACAAAATCTCGACGAGCTTAAATATATATTGAATTCGTTGAGGAATACTGTTGATTAAAAAAGGAGAATAATTAGCACAATGAAAAGAAGCTTATCTTTAATTCTCGTTATTATAATGATTTTGACTCTTTTGGCAAGCTGTAATTTGCCCGATGAGTTTAAAATGAGTACCGTCAATTTTTATGTAGACGGTGAGCTTTATGCAACAAAGGTTGTGAATACGGGCGGTACTGTAAGCGCGCCCCTTGCTCCCAAAAAGGATAATCAAATATTCGTTGGATGGTATTCGGGTGGTTTGTTCAGCTATGAATTTGATTTTTCAAATATGATAATCGGTAACACCGATCTGCATGCATATTTTGTTCTTGACGCGGTAAGCGTTATGAATCGCATGACTACCGAAACAGTGAAAAGTGTGGTTACCGTTGAAAATAAAGGATACAATACTGCATTTGGCAGTATCATTGAAACCTCGTCAGGTACGGCGCAGGGTTCAGGTGTTGTAATTGATATTTCGGGCGGATACTGTTTCGTTCTTACAAATAATCACGTGGTAGAGAAGAATACCAATTATGCAAATCAGGAGATCACGGTTGAAGATCCTTGGGGCAACAGATACACTGCTCACGTGTATAAAAAGACGGCATCTTTGTCTGCGATGGATAAAAATTACGACCTTGCATTGATATATTTTAAATATACTGTTGACGAAGAGAAGCCACATCTTCAAGAAATACCGCTTGGCAGTGATCCGAAGGTGGGAGAATATGTTATTTCGATTGGTTCTCCCCAAGCGCAGAGAAATGCAGTTACGGTTGGTAATGCGCTTAAGTATATTACCCTGAAATCGGATGAGACAAGCGATCTTTCAAACGTCAAGTTTGAGGTCATCTATCACAACGCTATTGCAGATCACGGATCGAGCGGAGGCCCGCTAGTAACTGCCGATGGCAAGCTTTGCGGACTCAATTTTGCGGGCTATGAGAGCAATAATCACGGCTGCGCGATACCACTTTCCAAAATCAATGAGTTTTTGAATAAATACGTTTACGGGAACTGATCAAAATGTAAAAACTCCGTTGCTTACTAAGCAACGGAGTCTATTTTTATATGGAGCAAATAAGCTTTTCAAGGTGGAGATAACCCGAATCGTAGCGATATTTCATAGCAAGATCTGCTTCCGCCGTCATCTTTACGATGGTGAGGAGTCTGTCAAGCTCCATTCGGCGCGCGCTTGTGGCATAGATGCCTACCTTGTGCCCGTTTATTCCCGTTTCGGCGGCAATCTGCTGATTGCTTTTACCGTCAAGAAGCATGATCTTTATCTTCATCAGATCGGAAAAAATGCCGGATAGCTCACCGAGTATCATAAGCGGCTCTACCTGCTTGAATTTCATAACAGAGAGGATCGAGAGCGCCTCGCTCTTTCTTCCCTCAAGTATTGCATTGGAGAAGGCAAATGCGCCGTATTCCATTTCAGCGTTGCAGACCTCGGGAATATCTTCTGAAAGAAGACGGTCGCGCGATTTTGACCTTGCATAGAGCGCGAGCTTTTCAATTTCTCCCGAGAGCGTGAACATATTCTTGCCGCAGTATTCGATGAGATGTGAGCAATCGTTCATATCCGCCTTAATGCCGTGATGCTCGAAATGGCGCATTACCCAAAGAGCGAGCTTTTGGTTGGTCGGAGCTTCAAATTTTACGGGCTGAAGAATATCGGAAAGTGTTTTTAATGCGCCCGACGGAGCCTTGCCCTTAACCTCTTCGGTAATGTTTCCGTTTGGTAGAGAGAGGACAAACACGTTATAATCAAACTCGTTGAGATGATTGAGTGCGTCGAGAAATTCCTCAAATTCTGCAAGATTATTGCGATTTGACATCTTTTTAATATTGAGTCCCGTCAAAACAACGAGCTTTTTCTCCGCCATCATTGGTGGCATAGAGAGAATATCAATCAATTTTTCGGCAGTATAATCGAGAGTATCGAGGGTTACAAAATTGAATATTTCAAGCGCCTCATCAATTCCCATAGCATCCTTTAAGGATTTTATAGCGTGGGACTTGAGATAGTCCTCTTCACCGTAGAAAAGATAATTTCCATCGGGGTTTTCTTTAATTTTTTTATTAAAATCCGCATTTGTGATGATTTCCACCTGTCCCACCTGCCTTTCTTAGTTATTATATCATAAAAATTTCAGCTTTTCAAGTGTTTTATAAAGCTATAAATTGGGATTTTGCGGTGCACTATGTTCGCACTAACCCACTGATTGTTTTGCACCGCTTTTTCAAAAGCGGTCGCCCGCGCGGCGTGAGCGCAAAAAACGGCCCTTTCTTTTGTTAGCTTTTCTTTGGGCCTCTTTTTCCAAAGAAAAGCGGCTAAAAAGTCTTGGTAT
>JBGVNP010000034.1:0-2885 GCA_045125655.1 Eubacteriales bacterium
AAATATATACGCGATGCACTTGATGGCTTCATTATGCAAAAAACGGATTTCGCCTTTGAAGTTTTGATACACGATGATGCATCAACGGATAGAACACCTGATATAATCAGGGAATATGAGGCAAAGTATCCCGATATTATAAAGCCGATATATCAAGCGGAAAACCAGTATTCTAAGCTTGGGGGTGTTACAAAGCACTTTCAAATTCCAAGAATTCAGGGAAAATACGTTGCGTTTTGTGAGGGAGACGACTATTGGACAGACCCCGTAAAGCTTCAAAAGCAGTTTGATGCAATGGAGGCGCATCCGGAGATTGATATGTGCGCTCACGCTGCCCTAATGATTAATGGAACCAGTGGTGAACCTATAAAAATCATTTCTCCAAAGACCAGCACAAGTATTATTCCCGTTGAAGAAGTTATTTGGGGAGAATGTGCATATGTTTTTGTTGCCACTAATTCGTTGTTTTATCGTGCTGACATATATAAAAACGACCCACAATTTAGAAAGATTTTGTCTCTAGATTACACATTGCAAATAATGGGGTCGCTCCGTGGAGGCATGCTCTATCTAAATGACACTATGTCCGTATATAGATGTTTGACTAGCGGTTCTTGGACCGTTAGAATGGCGGCAAATAAAAAAGAGCGTGATAAACACTACGAAAAAAAGCAAAAGATGTTGGAAGCTCTAAATTGCGAAACCAATTACAAGTATAATACCATCATACAAAAACGAATTTTAAAAAACGAGATGCTGAAACTTCTTCAAGATAAAGAATATAAAGCTGTAGTTTCCAAAAAATATCGACTCGTATTCAAAGACCTTGCGTGTGGAGAGCGAGTTAAAATTTGGGTGAAAGCGAGATTCCCTTGGTTGCTTGGATTGAAGCAAAAAATTTTAAGGTAGAGAATAAAGATGGAAAACAAAAAAGTAATAGGTAATTTTATTTGGCGCTTTTTGGAGCACAGCGGAGCGCAAATAGTTGCTTTTGTAGTTTCAATAATTCTTGCAAGATTGCTTGCCCCCGAGCTGTACGGTACCATTGCCATCGTTACCGCTCTTACCGCAATAATGCAGGTATTCATAACGAGCGGACTCGGAACGGCGCTTGTGCAGAAAAAAGACTCGGATGACGTTGACTTTTCAACGGTGTTCTTTTTCAACATCGTAATGTGCTTGGTCGTTTACGCGGCAATGTTTTTTGTCGCGCCTCTTATTGCAAGAATATACGGTATACCAGAGCTGACCAGCATAGTTCGCGTGCTTAGCTTGACCTTGGTGATATCGGGAGTGCGCAACATTCAGCAGTCCTACGTTTCAAAGCATATGCTTTTCAAAAAATTCTTTTTTTCAACCGTTGTCGGAACGATAGTGTCCGCTGTTGTGGGAATCGGAATGGCATATGCGGGCTTCGGTGTATGGGCTCTGGTTGGACAAAACTTGGCTAACACTCTCATAGGAACCGTAATCTTATGGTTTACAGTAGGGTGGCGTCCCAAGCTGATATTCTCGTTTGAACGTCTTAAGACACTGTTCTCATACGGCTGGAAGTTGCTTGTATCATCGCTTATTGACACTGTGTATAACGAGATTCGTACTTTTGTAATAGGTGCAAAGTATTCATCCGCGGACCTTGCCTTTTATGACAAGGGAAAGAAATTTCCCAACCTTATCGTTCAAAACGTTAATACCTCTATTGATAGCGTGCTTTTGCCCGTCTTGGCAAAGGAGCAGGATAACCGCGACAGAGTCAAGGCAATGACTCGCCGAGCCATCAAGACAAGCTCTTATATTATGATGCCGCTTATGATGGGACTTGCCGTTTGTGCGGAGCCCGTTGTGCGAATTTTGCTTACCGAAAAGTGGATGAGCTGCGTATTGTTTATGCGAGTGTTCTGCTTTACTTACGCATTCTATCCGATACACACGGCAAACCTCAACGCTATCAAGGCGATGGGCAGAAGTGACCTGTTCTTGAAGATGGAGATCATCAAAAAGGTGGTCGGTCTTGCGGCGGTGTTTATTTCGATGTGGTTTGGAGTTGAATGGATGGCATACAGCTTACTGATAACGACGTTTATTGCGCAGGCGGTCAATGCTTATCCCAACAAAAAGCTTTTGGGATACAGCTACGGTCAGCAGATACTCGATATGCTCCCGCAGATAATTCTCTCCTGCGTTATGGGTGCGGCGGTCTTCTGCATTCAGTTTATCGGACTTAACGATATATTGACCTTGCTTATTCAGGTGCCTCTCGGCGCATTGATATATATTGTGGGCTCGTATGTTTTCAAGATAGACAGCTTTTCATACGTGCTTAACATGTTAAAAGGATTTTTGAAAAAGAAAAAATAATTTAAAAGTATAAGGAGAATGACAATGAAAGCTCTTATTTTGAATTCGGGGAGAGGCTCGCGCATGGGACAGTATACGGACGAGCATCCCAAGTGCATGACCGATCTTTTGGATGGCGAGACTATAATCAGCCGTCAGCTCAAAATGCTGGAGAAAAGCGGAGTGAAGGACGTTATTATAACAACGGGTTACTTCAAGGACGTTCTCATTGACTACTGTCATTCCTTGGGACTTTCACTCAACTACACATTCGTACACAACGACATTTACGACAAGACCAACTATATCTATTCTATCTATTGCGCAAAGAATGAGCTTGAGGGACAGGATATACTCCTTTTGCACGGCGACCTCGTGTTTGAGGAATCCGTTCTTCGTGACGTTCTGGCGTTTGAGCATAGCTGTATGAAGGTAAGCTCAACATTGCCCCTGCCTGAAAAGGACTTTAAGGCGGTGATCGATAACGGCACCGTTAAAAAGGTGGGCGTTGAGTTCTTTGAGAGCGCGATGGAAGCGCAGGCAATGTA
>JBGVNP010000035.1:0-6230 GCA_045125655.1 Eubacteriales bacterium
CCATACAGTTAAGATTGTTAGATTTTGCAATACTTTATGGCTACATAGTTAAGATTGTTAAACGGTAGGCTCCCTTCGACAGGGAGCTGTCGCGAAGCGACTGAGGGAGTTCCTCATTTACTAAATGTTACTTTTCAAACGTACCTATAAATCCCAATTTGGTAAATGTGTTTTTGGGGCTGGCGAAGGGTGTGAAGTTTGATATATTTTTCACAATGCACAAATCTGACAATTATTCTATAAATTTCTTTGTTGATTTGTGATAAATATGATTGACATCCAAATCGAAATTTGTTATAATAAGGTTTGTTGACTATAAATATTAATATGAAGGAGTGAACAAATTGCCTTTATTCAATTTACCCGGTGTATCCCTTCCCCACAAAAAAGGGACTGCTAAAATTGCTCCTGTGGCAATGCCCACACCTGCAAGCGTTCTTGTGCCACTTTCTATGCACATCGGCGCTCCTGCAACTCCCGTGGTTAAGACGGGTGATCTCGTTACGGTAGGTCAGGTCATTGCAGAGGCAAGTGGCTACGTTTCAGCAAAAATTCATTCAAGTGTTTCGGGTAAGGTTAAAAATACCGACACCACCATCCTTTCAAACGGAAGAAAGGTTTCTGCCATTCTCATCGAAAGCGACGGTCTTAACACTGTTTGCGAAGAGCTTGCTCCGCGCGAGGTAAACACACTTGAAGAGCTTGTTGCGGCTGTTAAGGACAGTGGTATCGTTGGTCTTGGCGGTGCGGGCTTCCCCACTGCAGTTAAGCTCAACGTTAAAAGTGTTGAAGAAATCGTTATCAACGGCGCAGAATGCGAGCCATATATCACAAGCGATACTCGCACTATGCTCGACCGAGGCGACGACATCAAGTACGGAATTGAGATTCTCAACAAGTGCTTAAATCCCAAGAGAATCGTATTCGGAATTGAGTTCAACAAGCCCGAATGTATTTCAAATATCAAAAAACTCACCGAGGGCATCTCAAACGTTGAGGTAGCTCCCCTTAAGGCGATGTACCCCCAGGGCGGTGAGAAGGTTCTCGTTTATCACACAACGGGCAGAATTATTATGGAGGGCAAGCTCCCCATTGATGCAGGTGTTATCGTTATCAACTGCACAACTCTTGCGGAGATCGCTTCCTTTATAAGAACGGGTATGCCCCTTGTTAAAAAATGCATCACCGTTGACGGTGGTGCCGTTGCAGAGCCCAAGAACGTTATCGCTCCCATCGGTACTCGCATTGCAGATCTTATCGCATTTGCAGGCGGCACAAAGGAAGAGCCCAAAAAGGTAATCCTCGGCGGTCCTATGATGGGTTGGTCGGTTGAAAGCCCCGAAATGCCCGTTATGAAAAATACAAACGCTGTTCTTTTTTTTAACGAAAAGGAAGCGACCGTTCCCGAACCAACGGCTTGTATCAAGTGCGGAAATTGCGTGAACGCTTGTCCCTTCGGGCTTGATCCCAAGGCATTCGTTCAGGCACTCAGAGCAAACGATGACGATGCGCTCGTTGCCCTTAAGGCAAACATCTGCATGGAATGCGGATGCTGCTCATTCGTTTGTCCCGCTAAGCGTCAGCTCGTTCACACGAACAAGATCGCCAAGGCAAAGGTAATGAAAATTCTCAAAGAACGTCAGGAGGCAAAGAAATAATGAATAATCTTTTGACAGTTTCTCCCTCTCCACATATAAGACACCCCAGAACAACGGCATCCATTATGGGCACGGTGCTTTTGGCACTCGCTCCTGCGGCACTTGCTTCCGTTATTCTTTTCGGAATCAATGCGCTCCTTGTGATCGTTGTTTCAAATCTCGCTTGCGCGCTCCTTGAATTTGGCTGGTGCAAGCTTCTAAAACTCAAAAACACAGTCTGCGACCTCTCCTGCTTTGTAACGGGAACACTTTTGGCGCTGACTCTCCCCGCAAATATGGGCAAGCTTGAAAATCTTTGGATGGTAGTGCTTGGCGCATTCGTTGCCATCATCATCGTTAAGGAATTCTTCGGCGGTATCGGTTACAACTTTGCTAACCCCGCTATCACCGCAAGAATTGTACTTTTCATTTGCTTCCCCAACGTAATGTCATCAACTGTACATACAAGCTTCACCGACGTTGAGCTTGCATCCGGTGCAACTCCTCTCGGAGATTTTATGAAGCTTATGGATCCCACAAACACAAAACCCATTGAGCTTCCCTCCCTCTCCGATATGTTCCTCGGCAATCATGCAGGTGCTCTCGGTGAGGTTTGCGGACTTGCACTCGTTATCGGCGGTATCATTCTTATCGCAACAAAGGTAATCAGCTGGCACATTCCCGTGGCGTTCGTAGGAACAACCGCTATATTTACATTCCTTACTTGCGGATTTGACGTAAATCTCTCCCTCTTCCACATTTGTGCGGGCGGTCTTCTTATCGGCGCTATCTTTATGGCAACCGACTACGTTACAAGCCCCGACACAGCACTTGGTAAGATAGTTTTCGGTATCGGATGCGGTCTTATTACGGGACTTATCCGTGTTTACGGAGCTTATCCTGAGGGCGTTTCATTTGCGATCTTGCTTATGAACATCCTTAATCCCTACATCATCAAGCTCACAAGAAAGAAAGCATTCGGAGGTGTGAAATCATGAAAAATGTCGGTATCAAAGCCGTAGTGGTTCTTACTATCATCTCCCTTATAGTAATGGTTCTTCTTGCAGGAATCAACTCTATTACCAAAGATAGAATTGCTGAAAACGAAAGACGTGCAATTCTTGATTCTCTCGCTAAAATCAACGAGTCCGCCGAGCTTAACGGCTCCGCTCCCGTTGAAAACTACGATAACCTTGAAGAAGCTCTCAAAGCACTCCCCGAGGAGCTTCAAAAATCAATCGTTGCCGTTTTCCACGACAGAGTGAACGACGGTTATGCATTTATTTTTCAAGCTACTTCATCATTCTCATCATCACCGATGAAATATACCGTATATATTGATGAGAACGGCAAGATAGTTGCCTTTACAAAAATTGATTATATGGAATCAAAGAATTTCGGTGATAAATTCCCCTCTAACTTCCACGGCAAAAACAAAGCGGAAACAGAGGCACTCAACGTAGCTGACCTCAAAACAGGTGCTACATACTCCGCAAAAGCATTTAAGAAAGGGCTTAGTGCCGTTTTTGATGCTTATGCGATAATAACAGAAAATAACTAAAGGAGGACGAAAAATGAAAAATAATAAGCTTAGTATTTTGACTAACGGTATTTTAAAAGAAAATCCCGTTCTCGTCCTCGTTCTCGGTACCTGTCCCACACTCGCGGTTACAACGGGCGTTATCTCCGCTCTTAGTATGGGTCTTGCCACTCTTGCGGTTTTGGTTTGTTCAAACATGGCAATCTCCGCGCTTAGAAACGTAATTTCAGACAAGATAAGAATCCCTGCATATATCGTGCTTATCGCGGGCTTCGTTACTGCAGTGCAGATGTTGCTTCAAGCGTTTGCTCCCGAAATTTATAAGATGCTCGGCGTTTATCTTGCTCTCATCGTTGTTAACTGCATCATCCTCGGCCGTGCCGAGATGTTCGCTAACAAGAACGGTGTTGTTGACTCCGCTCTCGACGGCATTGGTATGGGTCTTGGATTTACACTCACACTCGTTGTTATGGCAACAATTCGTGAGGTGCTCGGAAACGCTACCTTCGCGGAAATCGCTATTCCATTCCTTGAGCCATTTAAGCTCTCCATTCTCACAAGTGCTCCCGGTGGCTTCTTCGTTTACGGTATGCTTATTGCTCTCGTTGGTATAATCACTAATGGAAAGTATCCCAAGAAAAAGAGCTTCGGCTGCGAGGGTTGTCCCTCTGCATCCTCTTGTGCAAAGGCAGGTATCCCCTGCGACGGTGAAAATCCCGAAGAAAGCGAGGTGGCTGACGTATGAAAGAATTGCTTGTAATTTTGATGTCGTCCATCCTCGTAAACAACTATACGCTTTCTAAATTCCTCGGTATTTGCCCCTTCCTCGGCGTTTCAAAGAAAACCGACCAGGCAACAGGTATGGGTATCGCAGTTACTGCCGTAATGGTTGTTGCAACCGCAGTTACTTGGCCCATTCAAACATTCATCCTTGACTCTCTCGGTCTTGGATTCCTTCAAACAATCGTATTTATTCTTGTTATCGCAACACTCGTTCAGTTCGTTGAGATAGTTCTTAAGAAATACATACCCGCACTTCACAAATCGCTCGGTGTTTATCTTCCTCTTATCACAACTAACTGCGCGGTTCTCGGTGTAACGATCAACAATATCACTGACGGATATGATTTTGTCGAGTCAATCTTCTCGGCTCTTGGTTGCGGTCTTGGATTCCTTCTTGCAATGATACTCTTTGCAGGTGTTCGATCCGTTCTTGAGGGCAATGATAAGATTCCCGAAAGACTTAAGGGACTTCCCATCACACTCGTTTCTGCGGCAATTGTTTCCCTTTCCTTTATGGGCTTTAGCGGTCTTGTTGAAGGATTGTTCGGAATTGCATAAGGAGGTAAAGCTATGGATTCTATTATTTTTGCAGGTATCCTTGCAATCGTTCTTGGATTTATATGCGCTATAATTCTCGTGCTTGCCGACAAATTTATGAGCGTTCCCGTAGATGAAAGATTCCCCAAGGTTCGCGAGTGCCTTCCCGGTGCAAACTGCGGCGCGTGCGGATACACGGGCTGTGACGGCTATGCTAAGGCACTTATTGACAATCCCGATTTGAAATGTAATCTCTGCGTTCCAGGCGGTGATGCAACAGCCAAGGCGGTTGCAGATATTCTTGGAAAAGAAGCCGAGGACGTTATTGAAATGGTTGCAGTCGTAAAATGCGACGGTAACTGCTCTGCAGTTAAGCAGAGATTTGAATATAAGGGTGTTAAAACCTGTGAGGCGGCTAATATGTTCTACGGCGGCGCAGGTACTTGCTCGTTCGGTTGTATCGGTCTTGGCGACTGTGCAAGAGCTTGTCCTCAAAACGCTATCTGCGTTGAGAACGGCGTAGCTTACGTAAACAGTGAACTTTGTATCGGATGCGGAATTTGTGCAAAGGCATGTCCCCACCACATCATCGAGCTTATGCCCGACGTTAACAGAACTCTCGTTCTCTGCTCCTCTCACGATAAGGGTGCGATCGTTCGCAAATTCTGTACAAACGGATGCATCGCTTGCGGAAAGTGTACAAAGACCTGTCCTAACGGCGCTATTACACTCGTTAATAACCTTGCTACCATCGACTATGAGAAATGTACAAACTGCGGCGCTTGCCGTGAGGTTTGTCCCGTTCACTGTATCGTTGAAAAGGATATTTCGGGTATTTTCAGAATTGGTAAATAATTTATTTTAAAACAACAAAAAGCTCCACAATTTCTTGTGGAGCTTTTTGTTGTAATCGCGTCTATAAGCCGGGTTCTGTCTTAAACGGTCATCTATCTTCGCTTGCCGTCACCGACAAGCTTCGGGGAGATTCCCCGTGCCACCCTGCAAGTATACGTCGGGCAAACACTTGCGTTGGGTGTTGCTTCAAGTAGGGTTTACAGCGGATCTATGTTACCATAGAAACGGGTGAGCTCTTACCTCGCCTTTCCATCCTTACCTTCGAGAGCGAAGGCGGTCTATTTCTGTTGCACTTTCCCGGCAGTCGCCTGCGGCTGACGTTATCAGCTACTCTGCCCTGTGAAGCCCGGACTTTCCTCGCGATAACACCTTTCGGCAACATATCGCGCGACCGTTCGGCGCGGTTACGGATTGTATTATAATATAAATCTGAAGAAAAGTCAAGTGATGATAATAAATTTGAATGTTAAATTGGGATTTATAGCGCAGTTAGTTTACTACGAACCGCTCGAGCCGCTTGGGCTCCTACTTTTTTGAGGAAAAAGTAGGCAAAAACCTTTTTAAAGCGGCTTCGCCCAAACGCCGTATAGTTTGTGCGTTTAGGTTTGAGCAGAGTTTACGTAAATTTTCGATAATTCAAGAATGAATTATCGGTTTAGAAAGCACGGTACATACTTACACGCAAGCGTGACGTATGCACCATACTTTCAAAACTACGAAAATCACTCCTACGGAGCAATTTTCTAAAATTTACTTACTATGTGCCATATAATAAAGTCTGTGCTAACAAAGAAACAGTTAGTTAAAGTAGCAAATCATAGATTTTCGAAGCGCCTGTTAAAATGCGAGAAAATCGTTATGTGTTGTGAGATACAAAG
>JBGVNP010000036.1:0-2402 GCA_045125655.1 Eubacteriales bacterium
CGTTTTATATGACTACCAATGCAGTTCTAAAAAGGATCTAAATAATGCAAACTGATATTATGAACTTTGTTTATATTATCAGTTTTCTTATAATTTATTCTTATTTGAAAAGTCAAGAGTTATTTTAGAATTTTGATGACAAAATATCGATTTTGTGATATAATCACAAAATGAAGGAATGAGCTGGCATTGATCCAGCTCATTTTTTTGTCTAGTATGACTAAAAAAGACGCGCAGAAGAAGAGGCGGCATATAATGACGTCTCGACTTCTGCGCAATTTTATTTAATTTATTTTATGCTACCAATTGCAGCTCATATTGAAATAGCTCTTCACTCGTTGCGTATCCGAAGATCTCACGAGGATAGCTATTTACCCAATTTTGAACGTGCGCGATCTCCTTCGTTGAGATCTTACCTATATTAGTTCCCTTAGGTATAAGACGTCTGATCTCACGATTCATGCGTTCATTACTACCACGTTCCCAGGACGAGTACGGATGGCAATAGTACACTTTTGTACGTTGACCATTAAATATGGATTTCTCCATACCTTTACAGTCGGAGAACTCCGAGCCATTATCAACGGTTATACTCTTGAAGATATTTTTAAAATTCTTACCGTACTTCTTCTCAAGCTTATTAAGGAAACGAACTACGTTCCTGGATGATTGGCTATCCATAGGATGCAAGATCTCTCGCCTGGTCTTACGTTCCGTGAGAACCAGGATAACGGATCTTCCTTTACCACAAACACAGTCCATCTCCCAATGCCCGAACTCCTCTCGATTATTGATATATTCCGGGCGTTGCTCGATGCTCGTTCCTCGGGAGACTTTACTTGCTTTAGTTTTTTGATACTTCTTCTTTTTTGAATTGATATGCTTCATAGAAAGATGCGGAAAAAGCCCTATTCTGATATATCGATACAACGTTGTTTTCGATATATGAGTGTAGGGCAAATTTAATTTCTTTAACTCTCCGAGAGCTGCGCAAGGAGAGAGCCCGTCCTTAAGAACGCGCTTTTCTATATAATTTATAAATTCGTAATCATTAGCGATCTTCAAATCAGGACCTTTTGACGTCAAATGATACTCATATCTGCGCTGCGCTTTGTCCGGGGAGTATGTATCATAAAATATATATGTGCTACCGTCAAGGCGGTGATAACGTCCACGTTTTTCTTCATTATAGACCGTTTGCAAACAACAGTTCAATAATTTGGCTATCTCCGT
This sequence comes from Eubacteriales bacterium, assembly GCA_045125655.1. Classification (GTDB taxonomy): domain Bacteria; phylum Bacillota; class Clostridia; order Oscillospirales; family CAG-272; genus RGIG4608. The sequence goes on from JBGVNP010000036.1 coordinate 1,234, forward strand.
TTTAGGTACATTAGCTTTAAGCAAAGCTTCAAGCTGGAGACGTTGTTGCCAGGTTAGGCATTTAGATCCTTTAGTTTTCATGGATAAGCTCCTTTGGAATGGCTATACGCCGTAGTTTACTTTTGAATCAGTATACGGAACGGTGGGATGAGGCAGGGCGACCAGCTCCTCGCTTTTGGTCGGCCCTGCACTCTTATCTCCACCGTTTCCGTCATATACTTGGATTCGGAAAAGGGAAACTCCTCCGCGTTTCCCAGATGTCGCGTGCGACATCTCCCCTTCCTGCGAAAGATTGCATATTGCCTGCCTAAACGCAAAAGGTGGGGTAAAAAATTTTGATAAACTTTTTTCTAACACGCGAGGAAAAAACTTTATGAAAATTTTTTCTTCCTGCGCTGCGCGCACTTTTGACGTTTTGTCATTCAACATGCATATTTGTTAATCAGAAAATCGAAGCCAAAGCTTCGATTTACCAATCCACTTGATAAACGAGTTTGGTGGGCGAAATCTTAATTGTGCTATCGATACCGGGCGGAAAGGAGTTTATATTGCTGCTATATGCAGCGGGAAGGAGTTGAGATAGATGAGACTCTTTGTCGATAAAAAAGAAGTTCCTGCGTTAATAGCGGCTCTTGAGATGTATAAAGCGAACTACCCTCAAGATCACACAGCGCAGAAACTACTCGACAAGATTGCTGACTGCCTTGATCTTCAAGTAAGTCAGAAGCCAAAGAATGAGCATTAAGCTCTTCTAAAGCTTATGCAAGGGGGCGAATCGCCCGTCCTCTTGTATTCAATATAACTCATCTTCTCGGCTTTTGCAAGGGGTTTCTACAAACTTTGTAGACCTGCACAATTTCAACGTTGACTAGATAAAAGTCAAATTTATTTATTTTGTACAAAGGAGAACTTATATTATGAAAAATTTTAACTTTGAAATGGAATTTGCGAATACTCGCGCCAAATATCCAACCGTTTCCGTAGAACGCGCAGAACAAATTTATCAATATCTAACACACGATCATAACGAAGAAAGCTATAAAAAATTTCTTAGAAGCCTTAAGGGAGAAGAATACTTTTTTGCATTTGACGTTGAATACTTATTACATATACAATGCATAGAACGTATGAGAAAACTATTTACATCAGATCGTTACTAACTAGAAAGG
>JBGVNP010000037.1:0-9930 GCA_045125655.1 Eubacteriales bacterium
CGCGCGTTGTCATTCTGGAGCTGCCCTTGTGTCCGTACCGAGATTCTATCGGTCGCTTATGCTCCCTCCAGAATGACACAAGGGCGCGATAGAATCTCGCGCGGAACGATTTGCGCGGAGTCTTGCTAAATCAGCACAAACTATATGGCTATTGCGCGAAGCTGATTAAAAAGCTTTTTGGTTCTTTTTCTCGAAAAAGAACATTTATCCTAACATAAACTAACTTTTTAAACAGCTAGACAAATCAAAATTTGAAAATTTTGCAATCAAAAAACACGGGCAGTATTGCCCGTGTTTTTTTGATATATTACAGTTTTTTTCTATAAACGCGCGTGCTTTCGCCCTCAATATCCTTCATATCTGCAAAAAATTCATAGCCGTATTTTTCATAAAGTCCGACATGATTTGTTGAGATATGAGTATATTCTGCGCCTTCATTTTTAGCCAAAAGCTCGGCGTGAGCAAGAAGCTCTCCGCAATGGCGGTGTCCGCGGTGTTCGGGAAAGGTGTATATCCAACCTATCCAAGGGGTGAGGACGGTCGGCTGAACGTCATCAATCTCTGCAAGAGTGCAAAAGGATACAAGCTCGTCGCCGTTTGTTAGAAGAAGGACTCTTGCTCCTTTGCCAACAAGCTCTTGAAGCTTATTTTCTTTCAAGAGGCAGTGGAGAAACGCCCCCGCTCCCCAATCGCATTTTTCTATTTGTGCAAGCCAATGGTCCTTATTCTGTGATTCAAAGAAATTTATTATCTGCATTATTTTACAAATTCGTTATATATTGCCTGTATGGTTTTTTCGTAGTCCTGCTCATAGACCGCAATCACGATATTAAGCTCACTTGCGCCCTGGTCGATCATACGAACGTTTACGTCCGCATTGGAGATGGCGGAGAAAACTCTTGCCGCAGTACCCTTGCTTTCCTTCATTCCGCGACCAACCACGGCAACGAGGGCAAGACCTGTATCAACGGTGATGTTATCGGCATCGGTTGCCTTGTGAAGCTCGGGGAGAAATTCGTCAATTTTGGCATTAAGCTCTGCCGTGCTTACGATATGGCTCATTAAGTCGATACCCGAAGCCAGATGCTCGGTGTGTATACCGTAATGGTCAAGGCATTTGAATACTCTTGCAGCAAATCCAAATTCGCCGCCCATGTGGTTCTTTTCAATATTTATTACCGAAAATCCCTTTTTGCCCGCGATACCCGTAACGATATTGCTACTGTCATTTTCGGAGGTGGCGGGAACGATCATCGTGCCCTTATCCTCGGGATGATTTGTGTTTTTGATGTTTATTGCAATGCCTTCCTTCTGAACGGGGAAAATGGAGTCCTCGTGCAGCACTGTTGCACCGTTATAGGAAAGCTCGCGAAGCTCTCTGTAGGTGATAACGGAGATGGGGCAGGGACCGTCAACTACTCTCGGATCTGCCATAAGGAAGCCCGAAACGTCCGTCCAGTTTTCATAGAGATCCGCGCTCACGGCACGCGCAACAATCGAGCCGGTGATATCCGAGCCGCCGCGTGAAAAAGTTTTGATCGTTCCGTTGGGCATCGAGCCGTAAAAGCCGGGGATCACCGCATTTTTGTGCTTGGAAAGCTCCTCTTTCATGGCGGAGTTTGTCTTTTCCTCGTCAAACGTTCCGTTATCCTTAAAGAAAATAACGTTCTCTGCATCTATAAAATCAAAGCCGAGATATTTTGCAAGTATCATACTGTTGAGATACTCACCGCGGCTTGCGGCATAGTCGCGACCCGAACGCGCCATCATTGCGTTCTTTATATATTCAAGCTCGCCCGTTATGTCCCAATCAATTTCAAGACCGTTGATGATGTCGGTATATCTATTTACAATATTATTATAATATTCGGTTATATCCTCGCGATTTTTGATCATATTGTAGCAGTTATAAAGCATATCAGTGACCTTTACGTCGTCACCGTCGCGCTTTCCGGGTGCGGAAGCCACTACGTAGCGGCGCGCAGGGTCAGCTTTTACGATTTCTGCTACCTTTCTAAAATGCTCGGCGTCCGCCAAGGATGAGCCGCCGAATTTAACTACCTTTAATTGCATCGTTTTTCTCCTTTCCGACCTGCGCTCTCAGTAATATAATATGCCGAAGGCGCGCTCCGTGTCAGAATTTATCGAATAATCCAAATCATTGTATCACAAAAATAGCTATAAGTAAATAGAAATTTTAAAAATTGCGCTCCGTTTGACAATATTTGCTTATTTGGAGCGTTATAATTAGATAAGTTTATTGCATTGGAGAAAAGCTATGGCAGTTTACGGAGATCTGTTTTTCCTTATAAATTTCAGCATGGACTTTCTTTGCTTTTATCTTTCGTGTCTTATTTTGCACAGAAGCTTTCCGTATGGAAGGGCATTGCTGTCATCTGTCATCGGGGGAGTTTATTCTGTTCTTGCGCTCTTTATAAGTGTGAACAGTGCGCTTTCGTTCGTTATAGATGCCACCGTTCTTATTTTGATGTGCATAATAGTATATATGAATAGAAAAACAACGCTTTGGCAAATGGCAAAATGCGTGGGAGTGTATTTTTTGGCATCGGCATTACTTGGAGGAGTGATGACCGCACTCTTTTCACTATTTAACGGCATAGATGAATTTGCAGAGGGCTTTGGCATACAGGACGGGATTGAGGTGTGGATATTCGCGCTTTTGGCACTTGTCAGCAGCGGAATCACTCTTGGTGGAGGACGCGCGCTTCGCTCGTCATCCGTTCAAAAGGAGGCGGTAGTGAGGATAAAAAGCGATAGAGGAGAATCGAGGTTCAAGGCACTTGTCGACAGTGGAAATCTTGCGCGCGAGCCGATTAGCGGTAGGGCGGTTATTTTTGCCGAGCTCGATGCTTGTAGGGGCGCTTTAGATGATGAGGTTTACTTCTATTTAAAATCTGCAAATGATATTGCAGATATGCCCGCCTCACTTGCATCAAAAATAAGATTTATACCGAGCGTTAGCGTGGGTGGAAGCGCGCTTTTGCCTGCGATGAGATTCAAAAGAACGTTTATTATCTGTGGAAAAATGCAAAAGGAGACGGATGCCTACATAGCTTTTATCACTGACGGTTCGCTTGGTGAGCGTCAAGGAATAATTTCAAACGAATTGATTATTTAATGGGGGAATATATTTTGAAAAAGAATAAGTTTACCGTGTTTTTTCGCGGTGCGTTCAGGTGGCTTCGAGAGGGTATATGTGCGATAAAGCTATCAATAAAGCTCTTGGTGGCAAAAATACTTTCAAAGGGAGCAAGGGAAGGAGTATATTATGTCAACGGACCGGATACACTGCCACCGCCGCTCAGTAAAGAGGAGGAGGCGGAATGCGTTGAAAATCTCGCCATAGATCCGAGGGCGCGCGATCTTTTGATAGAGCATAATTTGCGCCTTGTAGTATATATTGCAAAGAGATTTGAAAGCACGGGAATAGGCATAGAGGACCTTGTGTCCATAGGAACGATAGGTCTTATCAAGGCGATAAACACGTTCCGAGCGGACAAAAATATCCGCCTTGCGACCTATTCCTCACGATGTATAGAAAATGAGATACTGATGTATATAAGAAAAAATTCACAGTCGCGCGGTGATGTGTCGATAGACGAGCCGTTGAATGTGGATTGGGATGGAAATGAGCTTCTTCTTTCCGATGTGCTTGGGAGTGAGGAGGACGGCGTTGCATATGAGCTTGAGCAGGCAGAGGAGAGAAGGGTGATAAGGGAGGCAGTTGAACGTCTTGGGGAGCGTGAGCGACTTATAATCGAGATGCGCTACGGACTGTTTGGCAGAAAAGAAATGACACAGAAGGATGTGGCTGACCGTCTGGGAATATCGCAGTCCTACATATCACGTCTTGAAAAAAAGATAATTTCCGATCTTCGCGCCGATATAGAAAATAAAATTTAAGAAAATTCAAAAAAATTCAAAAAAACTATTGCAAAATGTGTTTAATTGTGTTATAATCATATGCAATGTGAAGAATTTTGCTAAAAAGTGAGGTGTAAATAAAATGAAGACAGGTATCCATCCTAAGTACGAAGAAGTTACAATTAAGTGTGCTTGTGGTGAGACAGTTACAACAAAGTCCACAAAGGGCGGAGAAGTAAGAGTTGAAATTTGCTCTAAATGTCATCCTTTCTTTACCGGTAAGCAGAAATTTGTTGATGCAGGCGGTAGAGTTGATAAGTTCAAGAAGAGATTGCAGGCAAGTGCAAGATAATTCTGAATTTATACAATTTAGTACATTCGCAACTACGGGCAAGCTATGCGTTTTAGCGCATACTTGCCCTTATTGTGTTTTTTGAGGTGCTTTTATGAATAAATCGTGCTTGCCCGTTGCGGTCTTTGATTCGGGACTCGGCGGAATAAGTGTATTAAAGGAGCTTGTGAAGCTCCTTCCTAACGAAAATTTCATATATTACGGTGACACAGCAAACGCTCCCTACGGAGTTAAGAGCGCGGACGAGGTGAAGCAACTAACGTTTTCGGTATATGAGCGCTTGAGGACAGAGGGAGTTAAAGCATTCGTAATTGCTTGCAACACTGCAACGAGCGTTGCGGCGGCAGAACTGCGAGAAAAATATCCCGATGATATAATCATAGGTGTTGAGCCCGCCTTAAAGCCTGCGGCAAGCTGCAAGGAGCATCCCACGGTTGCGGTACTTGCTACTCCTCTTACCTTGAAGGAAGCAAAGTTTGCCCGTCTGCTTGAGAGATTTGGTGAGAGCGCGAGAGTTATTCCGTTTGCGTGTGCAGGACTTGTTGAGTTCGTTGAGCGTGGAGAAACAAGCGGAGAGGGACTTGATGCCTTTCTCGGTGAGCTTTTTGCTCCTCTTATGAACGAAAAGCTCGATGCGGTCGTTCTCGGTTGCACTCATTATCCTCTCGTTAAGAGTGCCATATCCAAGGCGCTCGGAGATGGGGTCTTACTCTTTGACGGCAGTGAGGGTACGGCTCGTGAAACCAAAAGACGCCTTGAAAATGCAGGACTTTTGAATAACGCTTGCGAAAAAGGTAGCGTAATTTTTATTGATTCATCACATCCTAATAAAGAAGATGCAGGCAAATCCTTGCTTGCGAAATTTGGAGGTGAATATATATGCAGTTAAATTTTAATAAAGATTCACAGGACTATATATCAAAGGCAATCCTTGTCGGTATAGTGACAAAGGAAAATAATGCCGAAGAGGTCGAAAAGGAGCTTGACGAGCTTGCAAGGCTTCTTGACACCGCGGGCGGAGAGGAGTTTGCCCGTCTTGTTCAGAACAAGGATACCCCCGATCCTCGCACGGTGATTGGTAGCGGTAAGGTATGGGAATTATCCGAGCTTTGCAGAAATAACGGAGTAAAGCTCGTTATTTTTGATGCGGAGCTTTCCCCTTCGCAAATCAGAAATCTTGAGGACGATATAGGCGACGGTGTAAGCGTTATTGACCGCTCTATGCTGATTCTTGACATTTTTGCTCTCCACGCGACTACGGGTGAGGGTAAATTGCAGGTAGAGCTTGCACAGCTCAAATATACTGCACCACGTCTTATAGGTAAGGGCACGGAGCTTTCGCGTCTTGGCGGTGGAATAGGAACGAGAGGCCCGGGTGAAAGTAAGCTTGAAAGCGACAGGCGTCATATGAAGCGCCGTATAGTTGCGCTTGAAGGTGAGCTTGCAGAGCTTGAGAAAAACAGAATGACGATGCGTGCGAGCCGTGATCGAAGCCAGATACCGCAGATAGCGATAGTTGGCTATACGAATGCGGGTAAATCAACGCTTCTCAATACGCTTACCGATGCGGGAATACTTGCGGAGAACAAGCTCTTTGCGACTCTTGATCCAACTACAAGAAAATTGAAATTGCCGTGCGGTGAGACCGTTCTTCTTACAGACACCGTTGGATTTATAAGAAAATTGCCTCACCATCTCGTTAAGGCATTCAGGTCCACGCTTGATGAGGCGGTATATGCCGATATTCTTATGATAGTAATTGACGCGCACGATGATGAGGCACGCGCACAGCTTGACGTTACCGAGAGCTTGCTTGCCGAGCTTGGAGCGGCAGGAAAGCCCACAATCTACGTTTATAACAAATGTGATTTGGGTATTTCGGCAGAGCTTCCGTCATATATTGCAAGCAACGAGGATCCTAATCGCGTTATTTGTGCTATCTCGGCAAAAAGCGGAGAGGGAATTGACGTTCTGCTTGAAAAGATAGAGCAGATAATCCACGCGGGCAAGAGCAGGGTTACCTTTGTTATTCCCAATTCCGAGCAAGCGGCGCTTAACGTTCTTTATAAAAATGCAACCGTTGAGAGCGTGGAATACGGATACGAGGGCGTGACCGTGGTTGCAACAGTTGACCAGAAGGTACGCGGAATGCTTAAAAAATATGACGTTGACAGACCTGATGACGTTGAGAAGTTTTAATAGATAAATCTTGAAAGGAGCAAGCTATGGCAGATAATGAAAAAGTGTATATAACCGTCAAGGGCTATGGTGAAGCTCGTTTTGAAGAGAAAAAATCTGTATTTATCGGATATTGCGAGCATGTGACGAGCGAGGAAGAGGCAAATTCCTTTATTAAGATGATAAAGGAAAAGCACCGCGATGCAACTCATAATTGCTACGGATACGTGATGAAGAGCGGAATTTTGTGCCGCTACAGTGATGACGGTGAGCCGCAAGGAACTGCGGGCAAGCCGATTCTCGATATGCTCAAGAAAAGCGGAGTTGATGACGTTTGCATTGTTGTAACACGTTATTTTGGCGGTACACTTCTCGGCACGGGAGGACTTGTGCATGCCTATTCTCAAGGTGCAAAGCTTGCGCTTGAGGCGGCAGGTGTCGCGCAATTTGAAAATTATACCGTATTTGAGGTGGATTGCTCGTATTCCGATTATCAGAAAATATCGTTTGAGCTTGAACGCCTTGACGCGATAATAGACGGCACGGATTTTGCAGATAGTGTTAAGCTGACCTTTGCTCTTAAGGAGCAGTTTGCTGACGAGATCGCGCGTAGAGTTATAGAGATCAGCTCGGGTAAGACCGAAGCTAAGCGCCTTGGTGAGAGATTTGATGCCAAATGATATATTGAATAACAAATTAAAAGCAGTGGAGCTTGTTTCCGCTGCTTTTTTAAATAAAATATTTAAATGACTGCATACTAAATCACAATTTATCGAGTAAAAAGCCGCAACAAAGATGATTTGGGGTATATATTGATGCAAAAATTGTTGAAAATACACAAAAATAGCGATGAATTTTCTACGCGCGGTGTTGACAAATATCAAAAAATCTCTTGAAAAAATATTAAAAAATGTGTATAATAGATGACAAGATGGAAAATAATTGCCCGAAATTTTATTGCGGTTATTAATTTTTATTTTACATATTAATCGGAAAGGGTTCGGCAAAAGTCGGACAAGGTAAATTCCTATGCAAAACATTGAAACAAAAAGAATTAGAAACGTTGCTCTGCTTGGTCATAGCGGAAGCGGTAAGACCTCTCTTGTTGAGGCACTCCTTCACGTAGCAGGCGCTTCTGACAGATTCGGCAACATCACTGACGGTACAACCGTTTGCGACTACGATCCTGAGGAAATTAAGCGTGGCTTCTCTCTCGCATCAAAGGTAGCTCCCTTTATGTGGAAGAACACAAAGATCAATATGCTTGATACTCCCGGTTTCCTTGATTTCGTTGGCGAAGTAAAGCAGGCACTCAGAGTTGCTGACGCAGCACTTATTCTCGTTGACGGTAAGGCAGGCATCGAGGTTGGTACAGAGCTCGCTTGGGACAACGCTCAGGCAGCAGGTCTTCCCACTGCATTCTTTATTAATAAATTTGACGATAACGAGGCAAGATTCGGTAGAGTTCTTGACTCTCTCCATGAAAAATTCGGCAAGAACATCTGTCCTCTCACCATTCCCATGGTTCAGGACGGCAAGGTTCTCGGTGCTATCGACCTTATCAAACAGGAAGCACACGTATTCAACGATAAGGGTCAGCATTCCGTTCAGCCCGTACCCGCTGAAAGCGTAGAGGCAATGGAAAAGTACCGCGATATGCTTATGGAAGCGGTTGCTACAACCGATGAAGAGCTTATGGAAAAGTTCTTCGAGGGCGAAGAAATTACTCCCATGGAAGCTCTCAATGCAGTTCACGAGGGTGTTATCCACGGAGATATCGTTCCCGTTCTCTGCGGTGCGGCTACAAAGCTTTGGGGTGTTTGGTCACTCCTTGACGTAATCGACGAATCCTTCCCCAGACACACAGCAAAGGGAAGCGAAACTCTTGAGGACGGCAGCGATATGGAGATCGAGCCCGAAGGCGAAACAACTCTCTTCGTATTCAAGACAGTTTCTGACCCGTTCGTTGGTAAGATGTCCTTCTTCAAGGTTATGAACGGTACTCTCAGAAAGGATATGCTCCTTAAGAATACTTCTACAGATACAAACGAAAAGATGTCCCATATCTATATCGTTAAGGGCAAGACTCAGACTGAGGTTGACGTTCTTTGCTGTGGCGATATCGGTATGACAGCTAAGCTTGCTAACACAAATACAGGCGATACTCTTGCTTGGAACAGCGATATTCACTATGCAAGAACAGAGTATCCCGAGCCCTTTATGGCACAGTCCATTTCTCCTCTCTCCAAGGGTGATGAGGATAAGATCTCTCTCGGCGTAACAAAGCTTTGCGAAGAGGACAAGACTATCAGATTTGAAAACAACCCCGAAACTCATCAGCTCGTTCTTTACGGTATGGGTGATATGCATATCTCCGTAATCGAAGCTAAGCTTAAGACAAGATTTGGCGTTTCCGTTAAGCTCGATCTTCCTAAGATCGCTTACCGCGAAATGATTACAAAGAGAGTTCAGGTACAGGGTAAGCATAAGAAGCAGTCCGGTGGTCACGGTCAGTACGGTGACGTTAAGATCGAATTCTTCCCCGGTGAAGAGGAAGGTCTTACATTTACAGAGTCCACAGTTGGCGGTTCCGTTCCTAAGAACTTCCATCCCGCAGTTCAGAAGGGTCTTGAGGACTCTATGAAGCGCGGTGTTTACGGCTATCCCGTAATCAAGCTTGCTGCTAACCTCTTTGACGGTTCTTATCACGACGTTGACTCTAACGAAATGTCCTTCAAGATGGCTGCATCCCTTGCATATAAGGAATGTATGAAGCTTGCTAACCCCGTTCTTCTTGAGCCCGTTGGTGATCTTGCAGTAACAGTTCCTGAGTCCTACGTTGGTGACGTTATGTCCAACCTTAACAAGCGTCGCGGTAGCGTTATGGGTATGGATCCTGCTGCAAAGCGCGGTTACACAACCATCAATGCAACAATTCCCAAGGCAGAGATTCTTGACTATACTATCACACTCCGTGCTATGACACAGGGTAGAGGTAGCTTCACATTCACAGAAACCGGATATGAGCAGGTTCCTATGAATATTGCTATGAAGATCAAGGAAGAAAACGCTACAAACGAAGAATAATTCAAAATATACAATGTCAGGCGGAGATTTCTCCGCCTGATTTTTTTATTGCTTAAATGTGTTCAAATTTTGATTTGTCGCGCAGAAGTTAGTTTAAAAAATGTGGGGCTTTTTTGAAAAACCGCCCCACACCCCGAAAAACTTAATCAGTTGGTTTGAGCAGAGTTTACGTAAATTTTCGATAATTCAAAAATGAATTATCGGTTTAGAAAGCACGGTACATACTTACACGCAAGCGTGACGTATGGACCATACTTTCAAAACTACGAAAATCACTCCTACGGAGTAATTTTCTAAAATTTACTTACTATGTGCCATATAATAAAGTCTGTGCTAACAAAGAAACAGTTAGTTAAAGTAGCAAATCATAGATTTTCGAAGCGCCTGTTAAAATGCGAGAAAATCGTTATGTGTTGTGAGATACAAAG
>JBGVNP010000038.1:0-16911 GCA_045125655.1 Eubacteriales bacterium
CAAAATGCCTCGGATGAAATCAAATCCGCCCCCATATCCTGCCGCAAGGCAGATTTCATCGCTTTAGCGATTTCATCCGTGATAACGGATTTATTCCGCTTTGGCGGATTTAACTGCGGTGCTTCGCACCGCTAAATCCCAACTTATAAAAAGGACACTCAATCGAGTGTCCTTTGTTTTTATTATCTCACCTTATCTGCAATTTCTTTTGCGATCTTAAGGATAAATTCGTCAGCGGTCATTGTACCGATGTCGCCGTCCTTACGTGAACGAACTGCAACTGTACCTGCTTCAAGCTCCTTACCGCCCACAACAAGCATATAGGGAACCTTTTCCTGCTGGGCATTTCTGATCTTATAGCCGATAGTTTCGTTTCTTCTATCAACTTCATTTCTTATGCCGAGAGCCGTGAGCTTGCGTGAAATATCGTCACAGTAAGCGATCTGTGCATCACCCATGGGAAGCATCTTGACCTGAACGGGAGCCATCCAAGTGGGAAGAGCACCTGCATATTTCTCAAGAAGGAGCGCGAGAGTTCTCTCGTAGCAGCCCATACTTGTTCTGTGGATGATATAAGGAGTTTTAAGTGTATTGTCGGAGTCAACATATTCCATACCGAACTTCTTAGCAAGAAGCATATCGATCTGAATTGTGATGAGTGTATCTTCCTTGCCGAATACGTTCTTTATCTGGATGTCGAGCTTGGGACCGTAGAATGCAGCCTCATCCTTACCGATAGCATAGTTGCCCTCGCCAAGGTTTTCGTTAAGAAGCTTTTCCATAACGCTTTGAGCAAGCTCCCACTGTTCAACAGTGCCTTCATACTTATCAGTTCTTGCGGGATCCCACTGTGAGAAACGGAAGGAGCAGTCCTCGCGGAGTCCGAGTGTATCAAGACAATAGAGAGCGAGGTCAAGACAACCCTTAAATTCTTCTTCAAGCTGCTCGGGACGGATGATGAGATGTCCCTCGGAGATGGTGAACTGACGAACGCGGATAAGACCGTGCATTTCGCCGCTATCCTCGTTTCTGAAAAGTGTGGACGTTTCACCAAGTCGCATGGGAAGATCGCGGTATGAACGCTTTTTATTAAGGAATGTCTGATACTGGAAGGGGCAAGTCATGGGACGGAGTGCAAAGCATTCCTTTGTTTCATCGTCAGGATCGCCAAGTATGAACATGCCGTCGCGATAGTGATCCCAGTGACCTGAAATTCTATAGAGATCGCGTTTTGCCATAAGAGGAGTCTTTGTAAGAAGATAGCCCCTTCTTTGTTCCTCGTCCTCAATCCATCTTTGGAGTGCCTGAACTGTACGCGCACCCTTGGGAAGAAGGATGGGAAGGCCTTGACCTATGGAGTCAACAGTGGTGAAATATTCAAGCTCACGGCCGATCTTGTTATGGTCGCGCTTTCTTGCCTCTTCGAGCATAGTAACGTAAGCGTTGAGCTCATCCTTGGAGGGGAAGGCGATACCGTAGATTCTCTGGAGCATCTTATTCTTCTGGTCTCCCTTCCAATAAGCGCCTGTACACTGTGTGAGTTTAACTGCCTTTACAGCGCCCGTTGAGAAGAGGTGGGGACCTGCACAGAGATCTGTGAATTCACCCTGTGTATAGAAGCTGATAACTGCATCCTCAGGAAGCTCCTCGATGAGCTGTACCTTGTAGGGCTCGCCCTTTTCCTGCATAAGCGCGATGGCTTCTGCGCGGGGGAGCTCGCTTCTTGTAATAAGAAGATTTTCTTTAACGATCTTCTTCATCTCACTCTCAAGCTTTGCAAGCATATCGGGAGTGAAGGAAACGTCGGAATCAAAGTCATAGTAGAAGCCGTTCTCGATGGCAGGGCCTATTGTAAGCTTTGTTTCGGGATAGAGACGCTTAACTGCCTGCGCCAAGATATGAGAAGCGGTGTGATTAAAAACGTGCTTTCCGTCGGCATCCTTAAAGGTAAGAAGCTCTACCTCTGCATCGTTTTCTAAAAGATAGTTAAGGGCAACAACGTTGCCATCGACCTTTGCCGCGATAACGCTGCGGTCGATTTTCTCAGCACTGCGAGCCGCATCGTAAACGGTGATGGGCGCGTCAAATTCAAGACTGAGATCATAGAGTTTGATTTTCATAGCTTGTATTCTCCTATAAAAAAATTATTAATAAAAACAAAAACACCCCAAACGGCAAAAGCCGTTCGGGGTGCGATAAACAAAATTCGCACGGTTCCACCCGAAGTTTTAACTCTAACAAATGGGTATTCATCGTGACGTAAAGGTGGTATTCCGTTTGCAATCTTGAAGAACCTCACAGCCAAGGGTTCTATCTCTGGGCAAGATGTATCAAAGGAACTTGTCCCTTACATTTGAACGGATCAGATAAGTCCGTTTCTCTTTCTATTGTAATCGGAGCGAGGATTATAAACCTCACGCCAGTTAAGGTCACCGCGATCAAGTGCCTGAACAAGGATTTCTGCTGTCGCAATATTTGTAGCAACGGGAATGTTGTGAAGGTCGCACATTCTCATCATTTCAGCCTCTTCCTCATTATAGGAGGATGAAGAGCGTGTATCTCTGAAGTTGAGAAGAAGGTCAATCTCGTTATATGAAAGACGGGAAGTGATCTGCTGCTCACCGCCGTGCTCTCCAGTGAGTAATTTTTCTATCTGAAGACCTGTTGCCTCGGAGATATACTTTGCAGTAATGCTCGTAGCGCAAAGGTTATGCTTGCTGAGTATGCCGCAATAAGCGATGCAGAATTGTGTCATAAGTTCTTTTTTCATGTCGTGGGCTATAATTGCAATTTCCATCTTTTTTCCTTTCTGTATATAAACGACTAAAATAACAAAATCAACGAACGAATAAAAATTTACACAATTTACGTTTGTATTATAACATAATATATAAAACTTGTCAATAATTTTTACATTTCTTCGTTCAAAAAATATCCGATTTTGGCGATATTTTTTATTAGTGGACGTCCACCGATGTCTTTTGCCTTTTTGTTGATATTGGATATATGATAAGCAAGATACTCTTTTTTAAGATAAAGAGAGGTTATATCCGATATTTCTTCAAGAGAGAGCGGCTTTTTGCTATTTTCTGCAAGTGCGCGAAGAATAGCGTATTCCATATTGGTGGTATTCAGATTATAGCCGAGAAAAATGACCTCGTTTTCATCCTCGTTAATATATAGATGTCTATAACGTATATAATTTAAGATTGCATTTGACATACTGATCCTTATACTGATAGCTCCAAGCCCTGCAGGGCTTGGAGCAAATACTTTTATTAAAGCTTTGAAAGAGCTGCGATAACGTTATCAAGATTTTCCTGATACTTTGCCATTTTTGCCTTTTCGCCCTCAACTACCGCTGCGGGAGCTTTGGCAACGAAGCCCTCGTTTGAAAGCTTCTTAACAATTCTTTCGATCTCACCCTCAAGACGTTTCTTTTCGCCATCAAGACGCGCCTTTTCCTTTTCAAAGTCGATGATGTCGGCAAGGGGAAGATAGATGGTAGCCGCATCTGTGATGATCTGAACGGAGTTATCCGCGCTTACCTCGTCACCAAATTTTTCGGAAACGTGAAGCTCGGAGGCAGAAGCAAGGCGAACGAAGAATGCTTCGCTTGATGCACCGAAGATATCGCTGTATTTTGTTTCGATAAATACTTTTGCCTTCTTTGAGGGAGGAACGTTCATCTCGCTTCTTCTTACACGGATAGCGGTGATGGCATCAATGATCTTGGTCATCTTTTCTGCATCTGCAAGGAATGAGAGGGATTCGTTATATTCGGGATATTTATCGATCATAATGCTCTCGCAGGAGTGGGGAAGTGACTGATAGATCTCTTCAGTGATGAAGGGTATAAATGGGTGAAGGAGCTTAAGTGTTCCGTTGAGAACGTAAGCGATAACGTTCTGACAAACGAGATTTGCCTCGGTTTCCTTTTCATTGAATCTTGCTTTTGCAAGCTCAATGTACCAGTCGCAGAATATATCCCAAGTAAATGAGTAGATCTCTGCAAGTGCAACGCCAACCTCAAAGCGATCGAGATTTGTTACAACGCTTCTTGTAAGCTCGTTGAATTTTGTGAGGATCCACTTATCCTCAAGCGCGAGCTTGTCTGTCTCGGGGAGCTTGATCTCGTCTATAGTGAGATTCATTCTAACGAAACGTGAAGCATTCCAAAGCTTATTTGCAAAGTTTCTTGCCGCCTCAATCTTTTCATCGGAGAATCTCATATCATTTCCGGGGGAGTTGCCTGTTGCAAGAGCAAAGCGGAGCGCGTCTGCACCGTACTGATCTATAATTTCAAGGGGATCGATGCCGTTTCCAAGAGATTTGGACATCTTTCTACCCTGTGCATCTCTTACAAGACCGTGAATGAATACGGTGGAGAAGGGTTTTTTGCCCATATGCTCAAGACCTGAGAAGATCATACGTGAAACCCAGAAGGTGATAATATCGTAACCCGTTACAAGAACGCTTGTGGGATAGTATTTTGCAAGATCCTCTGTGTTTTCGGGCCATCCGAGAGTGGAGAAGGGCCAAAGCGCAGATGAGAACCAAGTGTCAAGAACGTCCTCGTCCTGACGAACGGGCTTTCCACACTTAGGACAAGTTGTAATGTCCTCCTTGGATACTGTCATCTCTCCGCAATCATCGCAGTAGAATGCAGGGATTCTGTGTCCCCACCAGAGCTGGCGGGAGATGCACCAGTCAAGGATGTTGTTCATCCAGTTAAAGTAGTTCTTTGAGAATCTTTCGGGAATAAAGTTGACGTCACCGCTCTCAACTGCCTCGATAGCGGGCTTTGCGAGGGGCTTCATCTTTACGAACCACTGATCACTCGTCATTGGCTCAACGGTTGTACCGCAACGGTAGCAAACGCCAACGTTGTGATCGTGGGGCACTGTTTTAACAAGGAATCCCTCTGCCTCAAGATCTGCAACGAGTGCCTTTCTGCACGCATAGCGGTCCATACCTTCGTATTTACCCGCATAAGCGTTCATTGTCGCATCATCGTTCATAACCTTGATCTGCTCAAGATCGTGGCGCTGACCAACAAGGAAGTCGTTGGGGTCGTGTGCGGGCGTGATCTTAACGCAACCTGTGCCGAATCCTATCTCAACGTAATCGTCGGCAATAACGGGGATCTCTCTATTTACGATGGGCAAAATGAGAGTTTTGCCGATAAGATGCTTTGTGTTTTCATCATCGGGGTTAACTGCAACCGCAGTATCACCGAACATTGTTTCGGGACGTGTAGTAGCAACCTCTACGTAGCCGTCCTCACCCTTGATGGGGTATTTGATGTGCCAGAAATGTCCGGGCATATCCTTGTATTCAACCTCTGCATCGGATAATGCTGTGAGGCAACGGGGGCACCAGTTGATGATCCTGTAGCCGCGGTAGATAAGTCCCTTATTATAAAGGTTTACGAATACCTCGCGAACTGCGTGTGAGCAGCCCCCGTCCATGGTAAATCTCTGACGGGACCAGTCACATGAAGCGCCGAGCTTCTTCAACTGACTTGTAATTCTTGTTTCATAGGTGTCCTTCCAACCCCAAACACGCTCAAGGAATTTTTCGCGTCCGAGATCGTAGCGTGAAAGTCCCTCGTCAACGCGAAGACGCTCCTCAACCTTGATCTGTGTCGCGATACCTGCGTGGTCGGTTCCGGGAACCCAAAGAGTGTTAAAGCCCTGCATTCTCTTGTAACGAACGAGAATGTCCTGCAAGGTTTCGTCAAGCGCGTGTCCCATGTGAAGCTGACCCGTAACGTTGGGCGGAGGGATCACGATGGAAAATGCGGGATTATTGTTGTTTTTGTTGGGTGTAAAATAACCCTTTTCGCACCAAGTGGCGTAAATTCTGTCCTCAAACTCGGAGGGGGAATACGTCTTTGGAAGCTCGTTATAGCCGTTCATTTTTTGAACCTCGCTTTCTTAAAGTATATGTAATTATTTTTTAAAACAAAAAAACCACATCCTGAAATATCAGGACGTGGGAACGCGGTACCACCTGATTTCGCGCAAGAACAAACTTATTGCGCGCACTCAAATTCTTTAACGGGGAACACCGTTCCTTGTTACTTTCCTTATATAATATAAAGCCGTTTCGCAAGGACCGCTCGGGGACTACTTCATTCAACATCCGCCGCAGACTTGCACCAACCGTCTGCTCTCTGTGGGTGATTATTGAATTACTCCTTCCCGTCGGGGCGTTTAATATCAAGTGTTAGTATAACATAAGGCGCAAAAAAAGTCAATAAATTTGTTTAAAATATTTGCCCTTTATATAAAATAATGATAAAAGGCGTTTAAAAGGGCAAAAATTGTGCAAAATTACTTTTTGGAGGGGGAGAGTGCTAAAAATCAAATATAATTGATAAAAAAATTTAAAAAAACTATTGACAAAAGAGAAAAAAGGTGATAAATTAGTATTGTAAATTAGCACTCAACCAAAAAGAGTGCTAAAAAATCAGAAAGCGAGGAAGAAAAATGAGCGATTTTGACAGAGAGCTTACTCCGAGAAAAAAACAAATACTCAAAGCGGTAGTTGAAGAACACATCGCAGCGGGCGAGCCCGTCGGCTCTAAATTCCTCGTGCAAAGCAATTTACTCTCCTGCTCCTCGGCAACGATAAGAAACGAGATGGCAGAGCTTGAGGAGATGGGATATCTTGAACAGCCCCACACCTCGGCGGGCAGAGTACCAAGTGAGCTTGGCTACAGATTTTACGTTGACTCGTTGCTTGCACACTATGCGATGACCACAAAGGAGATTGATCAGATAAATTCCTTGCTCAAAATCAAGATGGGCGAGCTTGATAAGATTCTTGAGGTTGCGTCAAAGGTTGCATCTAATATAACTAAATATACGGGTATTGCGATAAAGCCGAGACAGTCGCTTGTCAAGGTGCTTAAATACGAGATAGTGGGAATAGATATTCGCCAATTTGCGATAGTTATGATCCTTTCAACAGGAGCGATAAAGACCAAAAAGGTCAAGGTAAACTTTGATGTTGACGAGCTTTTGCTCCCTCGCCTTGCAGGTGCGCTCAACACCTATCTCACAGGACTTTGTGCAAATGAGATCACGCTCAGCTCGGTGATGAATCTTGAAAGAGAGCTTGGTGACGCTCCGCTTCTCGTAAACGCCACAGTAAAGGCAATATACGAAACTATGAGCGAGATGGACGGTGGTGAGCTTCACTACAGCGGTCTTAATCACCTTTTGCGGTATCCCGAATATTCCGACGTGAATAAATTCGGTGAGATCATTAATACATTTGAAGAGAAGGATCAGTTCCTTGATCTTGTTTCGGGCGGAAATGGGGAGGATATAAGCGTTCTCATCGGCTCTGAAAACAGCGTTAAGGTTATGAGCGACTCGGCAATCGTATTCAAGCAGATCAAAAAGGACGGAAAAACGATAGGAGCCATCGGCGTTGTGGGTCCCAGAAGAATGGATTATGCAAGAGTTCTTGCAACCCTTAACGAGCTTGGTGACAACATATCCGATATTATTGAAGACAAGAAATTACTAACTGATAACGGAGGAGATACAAGTGCAGGAAGAGATTAAAAATCAGGAAACGGCAGAGGAAACCGTCAACACAGAGGAAACAAACAAAAAAGACAAGAAAAAGAATAAAAAATTAGATGCCGAAATAGCATCTCTTAAGGAAGATATTATCGCAAAGGAAAAGGAGATAGCGGAGCTTAATGACAAGTATTTGCGTCTCTATGCCGAGTATGATAATTTCCGCAGAAGAAGCGCAAAGGAAAGAGAAGCTATCTACTTTGATGCAAAGAGTGACACGGTAAAAAATATTCTCCCCATTCTTGATAATATGGAGAGAGCGACCGCATTCACCGAGGCGGATAAGATACTTGAAGGAATGAATCTCATTCTTAAGAGCTTTAACGAAAATCTTGCCAAAATGGACATTAAGGAGATAGAGGCGCTCGGCAAGACCTTTGACCCCAACATACACTATGCCGTAATGCACGTAGAGGATGAAAGCTACGGCGAAAACGAAGTGGTTGAGGTGCTTCAAAAGGGATATATCTGTGGCGAAAAGGTCATAAGATATGCGATGGTAAAGGTCGCAAATTAATTAGTTAAACATTTTATTTATTATATTAGGAGGAATTTTATTATGGGAAAAATTATTGGAATTGACTTAGGTACAACTAACTCTTGTGTGGCAGTGTTTGAGGGCGGCGAGCCCGTTGTTATCCCCAATCCCGAGGGAGCAAGAACCACACCTTCAGTTGTAGCTTTTACAAAAACAGGTGAGAGAATCGTTGGTCAGGTTGCAAAGCGTCAGGCAATTACAAACCCCGACAAAACAGTTATGAGTATCAAGCGCCACATGGGCAGCGATTACAAGGTTAATATCGACGGCAAGACATATACTCCTCAGGAGATTTCCGCTATGATTCTTCAGAAGCTCAAGGCGGATGCTGAAGCATATCTCGGCGCTCCCGTAACAGAGGCAGTTATCACAGTTCCCGCATACTTCAGTGACGCTCAGCGTCAGGCAACAAAGGATGCAGGCAAGATCGCAGGTCTTGAGGTTAAGAGAATCATCAACGAGCCCACAGCGGCGGCTCTTGCTTACGGTATCGACAAGGAAAACGACCAGAAGGTAATGGTATTCGACCTTGGCGGCGGTACCTTTGACGTATCCCTTCTTGAAATCTCCGACGGTGTATTCGAGGTTCTCGCGACCAACGGTGACACAATGCTCGGCGGTGACGATTTCGACCAGCGCCTTATCGACTGGATGGTAAATAAGTTCAAAGCAGAGAACGGCGTTGACCTCAGAAACGACAGGATGGTTATGCAGCGCCTCAAGGAAGCGGCAGAGAAGGCGAAGATCGAGCTTTCAGGTATGACAAGCACAAATATCAATCTTCCTTTCATTACAGCAACTGCTGCAGGACCTCTCCACTTTGACGCAACTCTCACAAGAGCAGAATTTGACAGAATCACAAGCGATCTTGTAGATAGAACAATCATCCCCACAAAGAAGGCACTTGCAGATGCAGGTCTTTCAGTAAGCCAGATCGACAAGGTACTCCTTGTCGGCGGTTCAACAAGAATCCCTGCAGTTCAGGAAGCGGTTAAGAAGCTTATTGGCAAGGAGCCCTTCAAGGGCATCAACCCCGACGAGTGCGTAGCAGTAGGTGCTGCTATTCAGGCAGGCGTTCTTGGCGGCGACGTTAAGGACCTTCTCCTTCTCGACGTAACACCTCTTTCTCTCGGCATCGAGACTCTCGGCGGTGTATTCAACAGAATCATTGACAGAAACACAACAATTCCCGTAAAGAAGAGCCAGATCTATTCAACTGCGGCTGACGGTCAGACATCCGTTGAGATTCACGTTCTTCAGGGCGAGCGTGAGATGGCTGCAGGTAATACAACACTCGGTAGATTCCATCTTGACGGTATCCCCGCAGCTCCCCGTGGAGTACCTCAGATTGAGGTAACGTTCGATATCGACGCTAACGGTATCGTTAACGTAACGGCTTGCGATAAGGGTACGGGCAAGGAAACTCATATCACTATCACATCCTCTACAAACATGAGCAAGGAGGATATCGATAGAGCAGTTCGCGATGCAGAGAGATTTGCAGAAGAGGACAAGAAGCAGAAGGAAGCGGTTGACATCAAGAACCGTGCAGATTCTATGATCTTCCAGAGCGAAAAGACGATCTCCGAAATCGGTGATAAGCTCCCCGAAAGCGACCTTGCAGACGTTAAGGCAGCTCTTGAGACCCTTAAGGAAACTGTAAAGGGTAACGACACAGATGCTATCAAGAGAGATACGGAGGCCCTTGAAAAGGCATTCTATGCAGTATCCGAGAAGCTTTATAAGCAGGCAGGCGCACAGCAGGGCGATCCTAATGCTGATTTCGGCGGTGCACAGGGTGGTGCTGATAACGGCACATACTATGATGCAGGCTTTGAGGATAAAACAAACCAGTAAAAATAACTAAAATAGACAAGGAAAGGGCAATTTTGCCCTTTCCTATGTCCGTTTATGAAAGAGCAGAAAAATGGCAGACAAAAGAGATTATTACGAGGTCTTGGGGCTGAACAAAGGAGCTGACGAGGCGTCGATAAAAAAGGCATACAGAGGACTCGCTAAGAAATATCACCCCGATATGAATCCGGGCAATGCCGAGGCAGAGCAAAAATTTAAAGAGGTCAACGAAGCATACAGTGTGCTTTCAGACCCCGATAAAAAGGCGAAGTATGACCAATTCGGTCATGCGGCATTCGATCAGACCGCGGGTGGTGGATACGGTGGATACGGCGGATTTTCCGATTTCGGCGATATTGGAGATATTTTCTCCAGCTTTTTCGGCGGTGGATTTGGTGATAGCTTTGGCGGCTCGTCAAGCAGAAGAAACGCACCCCAGAGGGGCGAGGATATTGGTGTTCGCGTAACGCTCACCTTTGAAGAGGCGGCCTTTGGTGTAAAGAAGGATATTTCTTATAATAGAATACAAAAATGCGATGAATGTCACGGCTCGGGAGCTGAAAAGGGAACTCAGGCAGAGACCTGTCCCCACTGTCGCGGTACGGGACAAAAGAGAGTTATGCAGAGAATGGGCGGAATGCAATTCCAGACCACCGTTACCTGCGATAACTGTCGCGGTACGGGTAAGATTATTAAAAATCCTTGCTCAAACTGTCGTGGTACGGGCTATATAAGAATAACTAAAAAGCTCGCGGTTGATATACCTGCGGGAATTAACGAGGGCGAGAGAATCGCGCTTCGCGGACAGGGCTCCGATGGTAGAAACGGCGGTCCTGCGGGAGATCTTATTATTCAGGTTAGTATCAAGCCCCACAAGATATTCCGCAGAGAGGGATATAATGTTTTCTGTGACGTGCCCGTAACGGTTGCCGAGGCAACTCTTGGCGCGGAGATCGAGATCCCAACGCTTGAGGGTGAGCAGAAATACGATATTCCCGAGGGCACACAACCCGGAACTCAGTTCACTCTTCGCGGAAAGGGAATACAAAATCTCAACTATCCCAACCGTCGCGGAGATCTTATCTTTACAACGGTAGTGGAGATACCAAAAGGACTTTCGAGTAAGCAAAAGGACATAATGCGTTCGTTTGCCGATGCTTGCGGTGAAAGTAACTACAAAAAAAGAACGAGCTTTTTTAAAAACATTTTTGATAAAAAATAAAGGGGAATATTGACATATGATGACCGATCCCGATTACATTTGCGGCGAGATCAGTGAGATAAAGGACTGGACTCAAATAAAGGTTACTGTTAAGCTTGAACATCTTGATACCGCTATCGCAGTGATGAGCGTGCTTGACAATAACCTTATGGTTGAGGATTTTTCGGATATAGACCTTAAAACCTGTTATGGCGACCTTATAGACGAGAGCATTCTCAATGCGGACAAGACAGTGGCATCCGTTTCACTCTTTTTGCCTGCCGACCAGAATTACAATATGGCGCTCAGCTTTATCCGTGAGCGACTTGAGAGCGAGGGCGTTGATCCCAAGCTTGAAATAGTCGGTGTGAACGAGGAGGACTGGGCAAATTCGTGGAAAAAATACTACACCACGCTTCACATAGGCAAGAGAACGGTTATCGTTCCCATGTGGGAGGAGTATGAAGCAAAAGAGGGCGAGATAGTTGTCAAGATGGACCCCGGTATGGCGTTCGGAACGGGCTCGCACGAAACAACGCGCCTTGTAATTGAGTTGCTTGAAAAATATACAAAGCAGGGCGTAAGAATGCTTGACGTTGGATGCGGAAGCGGTATTCTTGCCATTTGCGCCTCAAAGCTCGGTGCGGGTGAATGTAAAGCGTACGATATTGATCCCATTGCCGTTAAGGTGGCTAACGAAAATATCGAGCAGAGCGGACAGAATAACGTAACCTGCGAGGTGTCTGACTTACTTAAATCCGTTGATCTTGACGGAGGAAAATATGACCTTATATGTGCAAATATCGTTGCAGACATCATCATTCGTATGACTCCCGATATTGGGCATTTTATGAAGGACGATTGCGTGCTTCTTTGCTCCGGCATCATCAAGGAAAGAGCCGATGATGTTATTGCAAAGCTTGATGAGTATGCGCTTAAGGTTATTGAGCGCCTTGACGATAACGGCTGGTGCGCGCTTGCGGTAATGAAGAAATAAAAAAACAAAAGAGGAGCGATGCTCCTCTTTTTTGTTGCTAAATTATTTAATTGGTTCAAAATCGCTTGCGGGATGCTTGCAGAGAGGACAGATGAAGTCCTCGGGAAGCGGATCGCCCTCATATACGTAGCCGCATATTTTACAAACGTAGCCCTTCTTTCCTTCAGTCTGTGGCTTGGGCTTTACGGATGCGTGATAGTAGCTATAAGTCATCGTTTCTCTATCGTTTATAACGCGCGCCTCATCAATAGTGCAGATGAACATTCCGTGTGATCCAAGATCAACGTAGGTTTCAACAGTTAAGCTCATAAAGGAGTTGATGTACTGTGAAAGGAAAACGAGTCCGTTATCACTGCGAAGAACGCTCTCTCCTGCAAATTTATCAACGCTTCTTCCACTTTGGAAGCCGAATTTTTCAAATATGGAGAAGGGAGCGTCAACCGTAAGGCAGTTGACGTTGAGCTTGCCCGTCTGCTTAATAACGTGGTGGGAATAGTTTGCTTTATTGATAGTAACTGAAATTCTTTTGGGAGAATCACTTACCTGTGCAACAGTATTTACGATAAGACCGTTATCCTTTTTGCCGTCGTTGCTTGTTACAACGTAAAGACCGTAGCCGATCTTGAAGAGCGCAGTCATATCGTTCTTGTTTGCGGTGTCATTACTGCGTGCAAGATATTCACGGCAAAGCTCGTCCGCCATAGCATCAAGCTGCTTTGTGCTTTCCTTGTTGAGCGCTGAACGAATGGAGCATCCCGATTCAAGATAGCTTATATTCTTTGCGCCCTCAAGCATTGATCTCATAACCTTTGTAGCGGCAGGCGCCCAGCTTCCGTTTTCGATAAATCCAACAGTTCTGTTCTTAAATCCACGCTCGTTGAGATGATCGATGAATTGGCGCATAGCGGGGAAAATATCGGAATTGTATGTGGTTGTTGCAAGAACGAGCTTGCTATATCTAAATGCTAAAGCAACTGCCTCCGCCCAGTCGGTGCGAGCGAGATCAACGGTGTGAACTGCAGGACAACCCTTTGCTTTGAGCTTGTCCGCAAGTGTCATCACTGCTTTTTTGGTGTTGCCGTAGATAGAGGTGTATGCTATAACGATGCCGTCATCCTCCGGGAGATATGCGGACCAGATAAAGTATTTTGAAATGTAGTTATCGAGGTCGTCTGTAAGCACGGGACCGTGAAGGGGACAGATGGTTTTTATGTCAAGAGTAGCCGCCGCCTTAAGAACGTTCTGCACCTGAACACCGTATTTTCCTACGATGCCGATGTAGTATCTTCTTGCCTCGTCATCCCACGGCTCGTCGTGATCAAGCGCACCGAATTTTCCAAATGCATCAGCAGAGAAGAGTATTTTTTCGGTGCTTTCGTATGTGAACATTACCTCGGGCCAATGTACCATTGGGGCAAAAACAAAGTTAAGCTGATGCTTGCCAAGTGAAAGTGTTCCACCGTTTTCAACGGTGATCTTTTTATTATCATCTATTCCACCAAAGAAATTATCCATCATGGGAAATGCCTTGGGTGAAGCCACTATTTTAGCATTGGGATAAGTCTTTATAAAATTAAGTATATTTGCCGAGTGATCGGGCTCCATATGCTGAATGATGAGATAGTCGGGTGTTCTATTTCCTATGGCGTTTGCAATATTGTCAAGCCATTCGTGAGAGAAAGCCGCATCAACCGTATCAAAAACGGCAATTTTTTCATCAAGAACAACGTATGAGTTATAGCTTATTCCGTTAGGAACGCTGTACTGACCTTCAAAAAGGTCAATTTTGTGGTCATTTACGCCAACGTAAATGATGTTGTCAGTTATCTTCATTTTTATTCTCCTTTTTCAAAATATTCAAGATATTCCTCGTAGCAAAGTCCGGTCTGATACATAATGGATGCCACCTCAAGACCGACAAAGCGATAGTGCCATGATTCATATGAATAACCTGTTATTGAAACCTTGTCTTTGGGATATCTGAGTACAAAGCCGTATTTCCACGCATTATCCTTGAGCCAGTTAAATGCCTTTGTATCCTCAAAGGTGTTATCAAGCTCATCCATTGAAAGAGTCATAAAGTCTATGCAAAGACCTGTCTGATGCTCGCTCTGACCGGGGAGCGCGGTATCCTTAAGCACCTCGGCATACGCTTTATCATAGGACATTCCCTTATTCATAAGCTTTTCCATATATCCGTCAAACAGTTGCTTCTGCTTGTCGTATCGGCGGTACGCGCTTGTAACAAAAACGTCGTCTATGTCATTAGAGAACATCGCGTCCATCATTGCCTGAAGAGGATAAAGCGCTGTTTTATAGAGGTATATAGTGTCCTTCTTTCTGTACTTCGCGGGGATCTCAAGAAGGGAATCCTTGTCCTCGGGAAATGTGTTGTCAACGGGATTTTGCTTGTTTACGAGCTTGAAAATATAGGGATCGGTTGAATTTATATATTCAACAAGACCTTCTGAAATATTCGGCTCGTATTTTATTTCGGTGTTCTTTGCTATCATATAAATATTATTACCGTTGAGGGTGATGACGGTGTTATTCTTGTTCGCATTCACCTCAACTCCACAAAGCATATCCTTTGCCACGGAGAGAGGGATAAGGCAGTAGCCGTTTTTGACCACGGCGGGAGATGGCATCGAGATTTCTATTTTATTAAGCGTTGCTTGACTTTTGCCATTTTCAAAGGTTGCCTCGGTGTTGTTCACCCTATAGGTAACACCGTTTCCCGAAGTAGTCTTTTCAATGCCTGCAAACTCTGCAAGAGCATTCATATCAATGAACTGTATGCCGTTTTGCATTGCCTGTGCCTTGTCAATGCGCTGCTGACGGTCGCCGTAAACGTAAACGTGCTTGCCGAGTGAGTTAGCCGTCATTGTGGCTACAACTAAAAGAATAATGGCAAGAACACAAAGCACGGCGGCTAAAATTACCGTCTTTTTTTTGTCGTTTCTTTCGTTTTCTGCAACTCGAGCGTAAAAGCCCCGCTTAACGCTCTTGCTTGCGCTGGGTGTTTGGTTTTCTTTCATAATTACTTCCGTTTCTATTTGGTTTCGATCATCATAAAGTAGGGTGACGTTGGTGAATTTACTATCTGCACCTTTGTGCAACACACCTTAAAGCGCGAAAGCGTTGAGAGGTATTCACTTATTTCCTTGCCCTCAGCATCACCTTCGGGGTGTCCGGGATAAACTGCGATAAGGAGAATTGCGTCCTTGCCGAGAAGCTCTATCGCCGCTTCGATTGCAGGGAGTGTGGTGGCTCTCATAGTAGTAATTGACTTGTCACCGCCTGGAAGGTATCCAAGATTGAACATTCCTGCTTTTATGGGCTCGCTTACGTAGTTTTTAACGTTGTGATGACTGTCGTGAATAAGCGTATAGTTTTCGGGACATCCCGCCGCCGCAAGATTTTTGCGCGTGGATTCCACGGCGCTTTCCTGAATGTCAAAGGCATAAACCTTGCCACTCTCTCCCACGGTCTTGGACAAAAATTCTGTATCGTGTCCGTTGCCCATGGTGAAATCGACCGCCGTGTCACCCTCTTTAAGGTGCTCTAATATAAACTTTTTATGTAAATCGAGAAGCTCTATCATTAGTATTGACGTTCCTTTTTAAAAAATATTGCAAAATAAAAAATTATATGGTACAATAATTATATAATATTTTTATCTTTAAAGCAAGAGATTTTTTAAAGAAAAGGAAGAAATAATGGGCGATTTTTTTGAAAATATAAAAACGGAATACGAAGGCGAGCTTCCTTTTGTGCGTGCAAAATATAAGGGAGCTTACAATCTTGCAAAAACGCTTGATTGCGGTCAGTGCTTTAGATGGGAAAAGGTTAATGATGAGGAGTGGCTTGGTGTTGCTCTCGGCAGACTTATTTCCGTCAAGCAGATAAATGATGAGCTTATCATCTACAATACCACGGCGGAGGATTTTAAAGATATATGGTGCCATTATTTTGCTCTTGACGAGGATTATGACGCGATTGACAAGGAATTGCTTGAAAATTGTGATAATTCCACCTTTGTAGAGGCACTTGAGTGTGGAAAGGGCATAAGAATATTGCACCAGGATTCTTGGGAAGCGGTATGCTCATTTATTATTTCGCAGAATAATAATATTCCAAGAATCAAAAAGATAATCGACGCGCTATCATTTGCGCTCGGCAAGAAGATTAATTCCGAGCTTATGAGGGATCACGGCGCAGAGGGAAGGGAGTTTTACTCATTTCCCACGGCAGAGGCGATTTTAGAATCGGGCGAGGATTTTATATTTTCTCTTAAAACGGGATTCAGAGCAAAATACATAATAGATGCGGCACGAAAATGGTGCACGGGCGAAATCAATGAAGAAGAACTAAAAAACATCGAAAAGTTAGAGGATGCACTTGCCTATCTTTGTAAGGTGAAGGGAATTGGACTTAAAGTAGCGTCCTGTGCGCTTCTTTTTGGATTTGAAAGACACGATCCTTTTCCCGTGGACGTGTGGATGAAGCGCGTGCTTGATAAATACTTTGAAAAGGATTTTAATCCTTCAACATTCGGCAAATATGCAGGTGTAGCACAACAGTATCTCTTTGACTTTGAGAGAAATAATGGTTGATAGATAAATTGGGATTTATCTGTGAGTATAAAAAGATAGTTTAACTTAAAAACGGGACGTCGAGGCCGCCGGCCGCTACAATCTCGGTGCTTTTATTATTCAAAACA
>JBGVNP010000039.1:0-3001 GCA_045125655.1 Eubacteriales bacterium
CGCGCACTGTGTTCGCACTGACCAAACGATTAAAAAAGTTTTTTGGTTACTTTTTCTCAAAAAAGTAACCGCCCGCCGCGTAGGCGAAAAAACGCCATTTCTTTTTTGCCAAGCTTTTTTCTTTGTGGCTATTTTGCCAAAGAAAAAAGCGTTACAAAAGGCAAACTATCTTTTGATACCGAGAGCCTTTAGCCGCTTTTCTTTGACAGCAGAGGCGCAAAGAAAAGCTATGGAAAAGAAACGCCGAGTGCGCTCACGCCGCGCGGGCTACCGCTTTTGAAAAAGCGGAGCAAAACAACCGATTGGTTTCTGCTAACAACGTGCTCGACAAATCAAAATTTGAAGCACAAATACAAACATAAATTTCACTCCGAGGAGTAAAAATGGAAAAGCTAAAAATCGCATACCCTATAATAGTTGAGGGAAAATATGACAAAATGAAGCTCCACGCGATCTGCGAGGGGTTGATAATAAAAACTGACGGCTTCGGCGTTTTCAAATCGCAGGAGAAGGCGGCTCTTATCCGCGCGCTTGCGCAAAGATCACCGATAATTGTACTGACGGACAGTGACGGCGGTGGCAAAGTCATTCGCTCCCACGTGTCCGCGCTCGTGCCGAAGGACAAGCTGGTACAGCTTTATATTCCTCGAATTGAGGGCAAGGAAAAGCGCAAGAGTGAGCCGTCAAAGGAGGGCACGCTCGGAGTTGAGGGAATGGAAAATGAGCTTTTATACAAGCTCCTTGAGCCGTTTTCGTCTGAAAACGACCTTAATTCCGCACAAAAGATGCAGGAGATTGCAAAAAATCCTCTTTCAAAGGTGGATTTTTATTTGGACGGGCTTACGGGAAGTGAAAATTCCGCTAAAAAGCGCGACGAATTGGCAGAAAAATTCGGTCTGCCGAGCGGGATGACTCCCAATGCGCTCCTTGAGGCGCTCAAGGTGATTGCAAGCTATGATGATTACGTTCGCGCGGTCGGCAGAAAAGGAGATTAACTATGTATTCAAAGGTATATGGCGCAGGAATATCGGGTATTGACGGCTTTATCGTGACTGTCGAATGCTCCGCGAGAAATAAGCTCCCGAGCTTCGATCTTGTCGGACTCCCCGACCTTGCGGTCAAGGAGGCAAAGGAGCGCGTGGTCAACGCGTGCGTGAATAGTGGCATTCCCTTCCCCATGGGCGCACTGACGGTCAATCTTGCTCCCGCGGACAAGAAAAAGGAGGGCTCGGCGCTTGATCTTCCTCTGCTTTTGTCCATTCTTCACGCGGGTGCGGTGATTATGCCCGAACGCGACCTTTCTGAAAAATGCTTTGTTGGTGAGCTTTCACTTTCGGGCGAGATAAGAGGCGTGCGCGGAGTTCTTTCGATGTGCGTTGCGGCGCGCGACGCGGGATTTAAAGAATTTTACGTTCCCGAAAGCAACGCGGAGGAGGCGTCGGCGGTTGACGGAATCTCCGTTATCGCGGTTAGCAATATCGCGGAGCTTGTTCGC
This sequence comes from Eubacteriales bacterium, assembly GCA_045125655.1. GTDB lineage: Bacteria > Bacillota > Clostridia > Oscillospirales > CAG-272 > RGIG4608. The sequence goes on from JBGVNP010000039.1 coordinate 1,496, forward strand.
CATCTCAATGGCAAGCTCAATATGGAGCCAACAAAATACAACGCGAAGAGTTGCGGAGTTTGTACTCCGAGCTACATATATGATTTTTCCGACGTAAAGGGACAAGCTCTTGCCAAAAGAGCCATGGAGATTGCCGCCGCGGGCGGACACAATATTCTCCTTATCGGGCCTCCCGGAACGGGCAAATCAATGCTCGCAAAGAGATTGCCCTCGATCCTTCCGCCCCTTACCTTTGATGAGGCAATAGAAAGCACGAAGATATATTCCGTTTCCGGCTCGGCAAAGTATGGCGGAAAGCTCCTTTCGGAGCGTCCATTCCGTGCGCCCCACCACACGATGAGCGCGGTGAGTCTTGTCGGCGGCGGAGCAAATCCCGTGCCGGGCGAGGTTTCTCTTGCGCACAACGGAGTTCTATTTCTTGACGAGCTTCCCGAATTTCCAAAGCAGGTTACGGACACGCTCCGTCAGCCGCTTGAGGACGGCAGAGTGACTATTACCCGCGCGCTTGCAAAGGTGACGTTCCCTTGCAATTTTATGCTCGTTGCGGCTATGAATCCCTGCAGATGTGGATATTACGGACATCCCACAAAAGCTTGCACTTGCAAGCCCGAGGACGTTAAAAAATATATTTCAAAAATAAGCGGACCAATGCTTGACAGAATTGATATTCAAATTGAACTTCCTTCCCTTTCTTACGTGGAAATTTCGTCCACGGGCGAGGGCGGAGAGAGGAGCGAGGTCGTTCGCGCTCGCGTCAGTGCGGCGCGCGCCTTCGCCAACGAGAGAATGGAGCGCGCGGGTTACAGACCCAAAGCGAATGCCAATCTCGAATCGGCGGAGATAAGAGAATTTTGTCCACTCGACGAAAGCGCAAAGCTCATTTTACAGTCCGCCTACGATAATCTCGGTTTGTCCGCGCGAGGATATGACCGAGTTCTCAGAGTCGCGCGAACTATAGCCGACCTCGATAAGAGCGACGTTATCGCCGCGCATCATATTGCCGAGGCGATCCAGCTCCGCTCGCTTGATAAAAAATATTGGGGATAAAAATTTTGAAAAAAGTTAGTTTGCTACGGATTTAGGGGGCTTTTTTGAAAAGCCGCCCCCTATAACCCCCGAAAAACTTAATCGGTTGGTTTGAGCTGAGTTTACGTAAATTTTCGATAATTCAAGAATGAATTATCGGTTTAGAAACTCCAATACCGCCCTTACGTACAAGTACGACGGTCGGCATTGTACTTTCAAAACTACGAAAATGACTCCTACGGAGTAATTTTCTAAAATTTACTTACTTTATACCATACTTTAAAGTCTGTTCTAACAACGAAATAGTTAGTTGAAGTAGCAAATCACAGATTTTCGAAGCGCCTGTTAAAATGGCGAGAAAAACGTTATGTTCCGCGCGTTGTCATTCTGGAGCTGCCCTTGTGTCCGTACCGAGATTCTATCGGTCGCTTATGCTCCCTCCAGAATGACACAAGGGCGCGATAGAATCTCGCGCGGAAC
>JBGVNP010000040.1:0-3894 GCA_045125655.1 Eubacteriales bacterium
GTAAATTTTAGAAAATTACTCCGTAGGAGTGATTTTCGTAGTTTTGAAAGTACAATGCCGACCGTCGTACTTGTACGTAAGGGCGGTATTGGAGTTTCTAAACCGATAATTCATTCTTGAATTATCGAAAATTTACGTAAACTCTGCTCAAACCAATCGGTAAAGTTTTTCGGGGTGTGGGGCGGTTTTTCAAAAAAGCCCCACATTTTTTACAACTAACTTCTGCTCGACAAATCAAAACTTACATAAACAAGAGGTAGATATGAACAAATTTAGAAAGGCGGCAATAATAACCGTTATAGCTATCGCCGTGGTAGCGCTCGCGATGTTTTTATTTGCATATTTCAACGGACTTTCGGGCTTACACAATCACACAAAGCCGAGCGAGGGTCAGATAAAGGTCGCGTGTGTGGGCGACAGCATCACCTACGGTCACGGAATAACCAACTGGCCCAAAAACAACTATCCCGCAGTTCTTCAAAGCATTCTCGGAGATGAGTATCACGTGCAGAATTTCGGTCATAGCGGAAAGACTCTCCAAAACACCACCGATCAACCCTACACGGGCAGTGATCAATACAAGCTCAGTCTTGAATACAAAGCGGACGTTGTCGTCTTTATGCTTGGCTCAAACGATTCGCGCGTTGAAAGGTGGATCGACTCCGAAACCTTTACCGAAGAATTTGAAGAACGCGTAAACTCCTACAAGAAGAACGATCCTAACGTTCGCATAATACTCTGCACGCCCGCATGCGCGTTTTTTGACGATGGCAAAACCGAGGGCGAGACCGATTTTGGACTCCGTCCGACTATAATTCAGGAGATAGCGACCAACATTCGAGTTTTCGCGCTTGCCGAAGGTTATGAGCTTGTGGACGTCTACGATCTCACAAAAAATCACGCGGAATGGTTTGAGGCGGACAACGTGCATCCCTCAAACGACGGCGCGCGCGCCATCGCAGAGCTGATCGCCAAGAAGATCAACCCCTAAATAGAAAAAACAGCAGATTTTTCTGCTGTTTTTTGTTTTTATTTTTTAGCTCTCGCCACGATATACCATCTTTCGCAGGTTTCTGTGTCGGGGGTGAGATTAAAATCCGAATAGAATCCGATAAGCTCAAATCCCGATTTTTCAAGGGTGTTTTCAATTTTTTCGCGCGAATAACAGCGCTCGGTCTGTGTTTCGTCGCGGCGCGAGTAGGTCTTTTTGTCATCATTTTGCTCAAAAACGGTGAGTGAAAAGTCGCAAAGCCCTTGATTCTTATCGTAAAAATTCTGCCAAACGCAGAAATTGCCCTCTCCGCAATCCTCGTCCTCATAGACATATGTGTTGTTACCGTAAACGTTCTCAAATTTATACGGAGTATTCACGTCAAAGAGGAAAAGTCCGTCGGGATCGAGATAGTTGTGCGCGAGCGCAAACACCTTTTCGATATCGCCGTCGTCTGTGAGATAATTTATACTGTCAAGACAGCAGGTGATAGCTCCCACAGTGCCGTAAAGCTCAAATTCGCGCATATCCTGAAGCAGAAAAAGAACGTCGTTCTTAAGCTCAAGATAATATTTTCTGTCGAGCGCGATATTCAGCATATCGGACGAGCCGTCAATGCCTATCATATCGTAGCCGCGCTTTGCAAGCTCAAGCGTCATGCTTCCCGTACCGCACGCGAGGTCGAGTACAAGCTCAGGACGGCAGGGAAGATACTCGTCAAAACATTTCTCAAAGAAATCCGCCCACGCACCGTAGTCGATGTGTGAATTTATTTTATCGTAAACGGACGAAATAGCTCCGTATCCGTCATATTTATTGCTCATTTCCTGCTCCAAACTGTTCAAGCAGCTGCTTTTCAAGCTCAGCCGCGGTATTGTATCCCATCTTCTTCTGACGGTGGTTCATCGCCGCGATTTCAAGGATGATGGGGATGCTTCGTCCGGGACGAACGGGAACTGTGATTGACGGAATTTCCAGACCGAGAATGTTATAGGTCTGCTCCTCAAGGCCGAAGCGGTCGTACATCTTACCCTCAATCCACGGCTCAAGGTGGATTACAAGGTCGATCTTTTCGGTGTCCTTTATCGCGCCCATACCGTAGATACGGCGAACGTCTATGATACCGATTCCGCGAAGCTCAACATAGTGCTTGATAAGGGACGGCGCGCTTCCGACAAGCATTTTTGCGGAAACCCTCTTGATTTCCACGGCATCGTCCGCGATAAGACGGTGTCCGCGCTCAACGAGTGCAATCGCGGTCTCACTTTTACCTATTCCACTGTCACCGAGAATGAGAACACCCTCACCGTAGACCTCAACGAGAACTCCGTGCTGAGTGATTCTGTTCGCAAGATGGGTATTGAGGGACGCGATGAGCGTTGCCATCATAGGCGACGTCTTTTCCCTTGAACGGAGGATCGGCACGCCGTATTTCTTGGCGGGCAAGAGTATCTCTTCACCGATTTCAAAATTGGTCGTGATAATAACCGCAACCGGATTTTGCGCGAAAAACGCCTCAAGGCGCGCCTCGGCAACGTCTTTTCCAATCTCGAAAAGATACTGCATCTCGGCTCTTCCGATAACTTGGATTCTTGTTGGCTCAAAGACGGTCAAAAATCCCGCAAGAGCAAGACCGGGACGGTTCACCTCTCGGTTGGTTATCAATATCTCGTTCGACGGAACGGGCATATATACTTCCTCAAGGGCAAGCTCCTTGCCGAGCTTGTCGAGTGATATGGAATAAATAATATCTGACATTTCTATCTCCTTTCGCGCACTCCTTTTGTTTTAGGGGGCGCGTTTTATCTTTTTTGATTATATCATATATTTTTCGGTTTTACAAGAGGGAGTTTTTTCGCATTTGGGCGTTTTTTTTGAACGGCGCGTGATTCGGATCGGATCACCTCAGTCCGTCGCGGAGCTTTTCAAGTGCGCTTTTTTCAATTCTCGAAACGTAGGAGCGCGAGATGTGGAGCTTTTCGGCTATCTCCTTTTGAGTGTAGCTCCTTTTCAAACCGAAAAGTCCGTAACGTAGGGCGATTATCTGCCTTTCGCGCTCGTCAAGTGATGAGCGAACAAGTCGGAGCGCACGCTCTATCTGTGTTTTTCTGTCAAGATCCTCTCCAAGATCATCGTTTGTGCTGATAACGTCCATATAGGTCAACGGGTTTCCGTCGCGATCCACGTCTATGGTTTCGTTGATGGATATCTCCGCGCTCTTCTTTTTTTGAGCGCGAAAATACATAAGTATCTCGTTTTGAATACACCGCGCGCCGTAGGTCGCAAAGCGAGTTCCGCTCTCAATTTTAAAGGTGTCGATCGCCTTTACAAGTCCTATCACGCCAATGGAGATGAGATCCTCGCCATCGGGGGCGGTGGAATAGTATTTTCTCACTATGTGAGAAACGAGTCGCAGATTGTGAAGGATCAGCTTTTGGCGAGCGTCCTCATTTCCGCTCCGCGCGAGCTTAAAGCACTCCCTCTCGTCGCTTGCCGAAAGCGGAGGCGGAAATTTGTTCGGTGTGGACACGCCGAGTATTAGATGACAAACGTGAAATATCAAACTGATTAATAAGGTCAGCATAAAATTCTCCCTTGTTTTTTTGTTAATTTTATGCTCGCGCGCACCGTTTTTTGCTTGTACACGGAAAACAAGGACTTGATTGATATTTCAAAATTTGATTTATAGGTGAGTTTAAAAAGTTAGTTTATGTTCGGATTAATGTTCTTTTTCGAGAAAAAGAACCAAAAAGCTTTTTAATCAGCTTCGCGCAAGTAGCCATACACGCGCGTCCGTCGCTTTGCTCCGAGATCCTTCAGTCGTTGCGCCCGACGACTTTAGTCGTCATTCTCGAGCGTAGCGAAGAATCTTGGGCGCAACTCCCTCGAGGATGACGCGCGTG
>JBGVNP010000041.1:0-36623 GCA_045125655.1 Eubacteriales bacterium
ATGATGGCTATTGCTCTTTTGAGAGATGCGTGGAAAGATATGTTTTGCAGTTTTGTATTGTTTGGTAAAATATTGCTATTTCCGTTTTTTGTAATTGCTACTATTGCCATTGGAATATTTGGAGTTTTAGAATTTTTCATATTTGATATTTGGCTTGTTTTGTTTGAACTTCTTTCAAAGGATAGGGATATCAAAGGGCTGATAAGATATTTTTGGGATTAAGGCGGTGATTAAGTGGAGAACATAGAGAAGTGTGAGTGTATTATCGGCATAAGATATGATTATGAAAGCACCGACATCACAACACTTGCAGAATTAAAAGAACACATTGAAAGCGAAAAAAGACTTGCAGAAAGTCATAAAGATAGTGAATGGTGGCAATCAATGTGTAGCAAATACACGCTTGACGATTATTGCGACAAACGAAAATCAACCGATTTAACACGATTTAATTATTGCCCTCTTTGTGGCAAAAAGATTGACTGGAAAGCAATAAAGGGTGGTGCGAATGGCTGATATTTCAAAATTTGATGATGTTTCAAAGTTCAAAACCTATGAGGACTACATCGCAAACAATATCACCGAATGGGAAGCGGAGAGCATTGCGAGAGTTTGCCGAAAGATTGGCAAAATCGGACGAATGAGCAAAAAAGAGCTTGAAAAGTTTGATGCCGACAAAGAGGCAAAAAAAGAGTGGGAGCGAATTGTGGCGGCTCTTGCTATTGCAACGGCATTGAATATCCGCACACTCAAAAAGGCATATATAAGCGAGTTTGAGGAGTGGGAGAAACAGAACGAGTATTTATACCAATACAGAGGCAAAAAGCCGTTAGGCGTTAAAAATGGGGCGTTACAGGGCATTATAGACCGAGCCGTTAAGCAGAACGCAAAGGAAATCCTAAACCTCACCAACACAAAGGCTCTTTCGGTGCTTGATGGGAACGGAAATCCGATCCGCTTTCAAGATGCGATTTACAAGTCATTCGGTGATGCAGTCAAGACTGTTGCAGATGGCAAGGCTGATTTTTATACCACTATGCGACAGACGGTGCAAAATCTCGGTGGAGGTGGTTGCCGTGTAAATTATGGTGAGGGCATTACAAGGCGATTAGATACGGTTGTAAGGCAGAATATGTTGTATGGTATCAAACAGGCGAATAACGAATATAACGAGCACATAGGCGAAATTTTAGGCTTTGATGGGTATGAAATAAGCTATACCACAAATTCGCGCCCTACTCACCGTTTTATGCAGGGCAGACAGTTTTGCAAAGGAACATCAAAGGAGATAAATGGAAAGCATTTTGACGGTATGGAAGATACAAGAGATGCCGAAAGCGGAAAGAACGTAACCGAGAGCTTACAAGATTATAACTGCCGACACGAAAAAAGCGGTATAAAGTGTGGAGTAAGTGAACCGAGATACACACCCGAAGAATTGAAACGATTAAAAGAGCAAGACGAAAAGATTTACAAGGTTGGAAATTTGGAGGGCGATGGGTATTATTTTTCGCAGAGGCTCCGTGGAATCGAAACTGAGGTAAGAAAAATGAAAGATGAAATCAATGCATTAAAATCTTTCGGGAATAGCGCAAACGAAATAAAAGAATTGAAAGACAAAATAAACACATATCGCAAAAAGTATAACGAGATATGTAAAATAACGGGAATAATTAAAGAGCCAAAAAGATTTTCCGTTCCAAAGCCTTGACAAATCGTGCTTTTTATGGTATAATAATACTGTAAGAGTGCGAGACTTACAAAACTTAAATTGATATTAACCTCATTAGGATTTTTGTATATACTCGCACTATATACTTTGTCCTTTTGAGGTTTTTATATTTTAAGGAGCTAATTTTATGGAAACAAAACGTTGTCCTATGTGTAATAAAGACTTGCCGTTGGATGCCTTTTCTAAAAACAAATCAAGAAAAGATGGTTTGCAATCTTATTGTGTCGAATGCAGAAAACAAAGATATTTGGTAGATAAGGACAAAATCGCAAAAAGGGGTAAGATATATAGAGAACAACACAAGGAAGAAATTGCATTAAGAAGCAAATTATACAGGGAAAACAACAAAGAAAAGAAAAAGCAAACAGACCAAGCGTACAGAGAAAGAAACAAGGATAAAATAAAGGCACAATTAAAAGAATATAGAATAAAGAATGCTGATAAGTTAAAAGTGTATAATGCTGAACACAGAGAAGAAAGGTCTGAATATAACAAAAAATATAGAATTGAACATTTAGAAGAAATAAATAAAAGAACAAAAGCATACAGAGAAGCAAACAAAGATTTAGTAAGAGAGCAAAGAAGAATAAGCAATCAAAAACGCAAAGACAGAATTTATGCATATAGGAAAGAATACAACAAGATGAAAATGGAAACCGATGAAATGTATCGTTTCAAAACTAAAATAAGAAACTTTATAAACAAAAGTTTCAAAAGACAAAATTTTACAAAGAATAATGGTACTTTTGATTTAGTCGGTTGTAATCCGCAGGAGCTAAAAGATTATTTATATAAAACCTTCTATGACAATTATGGATATGAATATGATGGCAAGGAAGATGTGCATATAGACCACATAATTCCGTTAAAAATGGCAAAAACGGAAGAAGAGGTCATAAAATTATGTCATTATACAAATTTGCAATTATTGAAAGCAAAAGACAATTTGATAAAGAACGATAAAATTGATTTTGCTCTTCCAAAATAACAAGATTTTTCCCTTGCGAAAGCAGGGGATTTTCTTTTCTGAAAATTTTTTTGAGAAATTTGCGAAAAGGGGTTGACAAGTGTATATACAAGTGTTATAATGTATATACAGAAAGAAAGCGAGGTATTTGCTATGACATTTGCAAAGTTTGAAGAATTGGTAAAGGAAAAGCACCCGAACGCAACCATTTTTAAGCACGGAGAGTTTGCAGGAAACAAAATCAACGTTGCTATTATATTTAACGGCGAACACGGAAAAGTTTATCAGTACAACGGCACATATTGTGAGGTACTTAATCGACTTGGCGTAAAGGCGGTTTATAAGCACGATTACAACGCTCTTGTTTCTGCGCTTGAAAATGCTAAAAAGAGAAATGGCACGGAAAATATATTTTTTGGTGGTGTTATTGATTGTTCAAGGGAAATTGAAGAATACACAAATCGTTTGAACGATGTTAATGCAAATTATGTTATAGTTTAGTGAGGTGATACTTTGAAAGACGAATTGATTTTATTTCGATGCGACAAAGAAGAAAAACAACAAATCAAACGAGATGCGGAAGAACACGGCAAAACGATTAGTGATTTTATCCGCTACCTCGTAGCAAAGGAAAGGAAGGAGAGGGAGAAATGAGAGAGATATTATTCAGAGGAAAAAGAAAACTCGATAATGAATGGATTGAAGGTTCTTTGCATACCGAAAAATTCACAGATGATGAAGAATATTTGTGTTGTGAGGTTTGCCAATGTGATGTTTACCCCGAAACCGTAGGACAGTACACGGGTTTGAGGGACAAGAACGGCAAGAAAATTTTTGAGGGCGATATTGTTCTTTTTCCTTGGGGTGAAAAGAGAGAAGTGTTTTCTGTTGAGTTTGTAGAAGGCGAATTTGAAGCAATCCCAAAAAGGAAGTCCACAGATATTTGGTGCATTAGAATCGGAAGCTATGCTCCTGAATTTGAAATAATCGGCAACATACACGATAATCCCGAATTGCTCCGCACACCCCAAAATGATGAGGTGAGGGAATGAAGTGGAAAGAATTTCTTGAAATAGAAGATTGCGACCTTTGCCCGATTAAGGAAGCGGAATTGTGCGGCGGTGGTGCTTCTTGTTATGGCGGTAGTCCTATTGACCCACCGTGCTGTTATTTTGAAGATGATACAGACCTTGACGAATGGATAAAAGAAGCCTATGAAAGACGAAGAAGATATGAAGAATATCAAGATAAATTGATAAGGGAGAAAAAGGCAAAAGAGCAAAAGGCAAAGAAGGCGGCTGACACAAGACACAAAATGAGGTTGTATTGTATGGCTGAAATCGTAGAAATTAAAACCCTTGAAAAGCGATTGAAAGCATACGAAAAAGAATTGAGTTTTGCGAGAAGTCTTGCGTTTGCCATAAACCATACAAACGAAATGTTCAAATATCCCGAAAGGTTGACCGAAAAACCCGAAGCACAAAAGACCATTGATGAATTGAAAAATCAAATAGAAATTGCCAAAGAAAAATACAAAGCAAAGCGAAAAGAATTTTATGCAAGTCGCAAGGCATAACCACCCCTTGACAACAACTAAATAATATGCTATAATGTAAGAGTAGAATTGTAATGTTCTACTCTTATGTTTTTGTTGGCAACTCGTAAAGTTGCGAAACTCATTTAAGCAAGGCAAGAAAAAGCCGTAAAAAATCGTAGCGAAAAAGGAGATTAGAATTTTATGCGTAGAGAAGAAATCAAAAGCATCTTTCCCGATGCGACAGACGAGCAAGTGAAATCCGTTATGGACTTGAACGGCAAAGAGGTCGAAAAGAACAAGAAACTTGAAACCGAGTTGAAGGAAAAGAACGAACAACTTGAAAAACTTAACACCGAATTTGAAGCGTTAAAGTCAAGCAATGCAGGAGCAGAGGAATACAAGACAAAGTATGAGGCTCTTGTGGCGGAGAATGAAGCAAAGGCAAAGCAAGCAGAGGCGGAGCGTGTAGCAAGAGAAAAGGCAGAAGGTCTTGACAAGAGATTTGAGGCGGTTGTGGGTGATAAGAAGTTCTCCCACGATGCTATCCGTGCAGACTATCGTAGAAAGTTTGAAAGTGCACTTGCAGAGAAAGAAAACGAAGGAAAGAGCGATGCGGATATTTTCTTTGCTTTACACAAAGATGACAAAAACGCCTTTGAAGGCGTAACAGCGGTTAAACTCGCAGGCGGCAGACCGCAGGGAGTTGGCGGTCAAAACATTGATGAGGCAAGGGCAAGAGCCATTATGGGATTGCCCGTACAAAATTAACAAGGAGATAAAATAATATGGCAAACAACATTCAGCTTTTCCAAAAGTATATTGCACTGCTTGATGAAGTTTACAAGCAGGCTTCCAAGTCTTCCATTCTTGACGGCGATGCTTCGCTCGTGCAGGCAGGAAGAAACACAAACGAAATTATTATTCCTAAAATGTCCCTTGACGGACTTGCAGATTATTCTCGCAATAGCGGTTATGTAAAGGGCGATGTAACGCTCACCTATGAAACCGTTAAGTTCAACTATGACCGTGGCAGAAAGTTCGTTGTAGATGCTATGGACGATGAGGAAACCGCAGGTATTGCTTTCGGTAAACTTTCTTCCGAGTTCATTCGCACAAAGGTTGTTCCCGAAATGGATGCTTTCCGTTTTGCGACCTATGCGGCACTTGAGGGCATTGGTTCTGCAACAGGCACCCTCGCAGATGGCGCGGCTGTCATTACCGCACTTCGTGCGGCGGCTAACAAGATGGATGAGGATGAAGTTCCTTCCGAGCAGAGAGTTCTCTTTATCACTCCTACCCTTCGTGGTATGATTGATGACCTTGACACTTCCAAGAGCAAGGAAGTTCTCAGCAAGTTCTCTTCCGTTGTAGAGGTTCCTCAGAGCCGTTTCAACACCGAGATTGAGCTTCTTGACGGTACTACTTCGGGCGAGGAAATCGGTGGCTTCCGTGCAACAGGTAGCGAAATCAACTTTATGGTTGTTCACACTCCCGCTATTCTTCAGTACCCCAAGCACACCGTAAACAAGATTATTACTCCCGAAGCAAACCAAGACAGCGACGGTTGGATGTTCTTCTACCGTGCTTACGGTCTTGCTGACGCTTATGAAAATAAGGTTGCAGGTATCTATGTTCATAGCAAGGCGTAAGGTGATTTGAATGTCGAGAAAAGTAGGAAAGAAAACCTTGAAGCCCGTGGTTAAGAAACCAGAGCCAAAGGAAAAACCCAAAAACGAAGATAAACAGTAAAACGAAAGGCGGTTGAATTATGCAATATCTAACCTATGAAGAATATGCAGAAATAGGCGGTACACTTGATGAAACCGCCTTTAACCGAAATATAGACCGTGCGTGTGCCATGATTGACCTACGAACTCAATCACGGCTTGAAGCGTTTGAGAGCATCCCGCAAATTGTAAAAATAGTGTGTGCGGATTTGGTGGGATATATAGCGACAAACACGATTGAAAAGCCTATCGTGACGAGCAAAAGCCAATCAGCGGGCGGTGTAAGCGAAAGCGAAAGCTATGCAGTAAAAACGGCTGACGATTTTGCAAATGACCTTGACAGGATTTTTGAGCCGTTAGCGGTTATTAAGACCAAAAACGGCATAAGTATCACATATCGGGGGGCGATGTCTTGACAGATTTGTGGAAGCAAAAAGTCACCGTTTTCAACGATATACCAAAAAACGCCGTTGAGGAAAGACACTTTGACCGATTTGTGATTGAAAAATGCAACATTCAAGGCGGTATCGTTAGCAAGGCTGACGGAACGATTGAAAACATAGTCAATGCGGTTACGGTAATATCGAAAGATGTTGACCGATATAAAACACCGATTGAATATGCCAAACTGCCCGTAGATATTCGCGAGGATTTCTATACGGTGCAAGTGGGTGATTTCATCGTTCTGTCGGAGGTTGACGATATTGTAACAACGAGCCGAGAATTTGCGGAACTTCAAGAGAAATATAAGGATAATGGCATTGTTGTCCGTTCTGTATCGGCGAACATTCACGGAATGAGCGTTGACAATGTTACCATAACGAATGTGGGGTGATTGAATGAGTAAATATGCAAAGTTATTTGAATATTTTCGTCAATGTCCCGAACTTGCTGACCTATGGAGCATAGCGGCGACAGAGGACAGGGGAGTGAGGGTTATTCTTCCGCAGGGAGCATCACCTACACACCAATATCAAGAAAGCATTGACACTCTCGGTGATTATCATTGCGAGATTGTTCCGTATCCGTCAGTTTATGAGGACTTCCAAATAAACTGCTATGAGTGGTATGATGTAAACGATGATAGCGCACCGATAAGGAATGAAAATGTGCTTACCCTTGAACAAGTGACGAGCATTTGCGAGTGGATAAAATCACAAAATGACGCAGGGATGTTCCCCGACATTAACGAGAAAATTATATCTATTGAATGCAACCCGTTTGTGCCGCAAATTCGCTATGTAAATCCCGAAGAAAACACGGTTGGATATTTTATCACAGTTCGATTGCGTTATGTCAACAGAGCGCAAAGAAAGACGGTAGAATATGAATGTGAGGATTGACCTTAACGAGCCGAAGATTTTGGCGAAGGTGCAGAATGACCGATTTGGAACATTTGCGGCGAAATCTTGGAAAACATTGATTGACCCTTATACTCCGAGAGATACGGGATTGATGCAAGATACAGCAGAAATACAACCTTTCAAGATAATTTATCGAGGGGCAAAAACCTCAAACGGAAAATATTACGCTGGGTATGTATATTATAATCGAGGGGCAAATTTTAAGAAAAACAACCCTTATTCAACTCACGAATGGGATATAGCGGCGGCAAACGCAGGTCAGCTTGACAAATTAACACGCACACTAAATAACGCTTTACAAAGCGGACAATATTGATGAAAGGAAATTAATATTATGGCTATAAATACTGATTTCAATATCGGAGCAGGCGTAAAAGCTCCGAGAAAACTTTTGAAGCATTATGTAAATGTTGGCACAGGCGAGACCAAGGAATGGGAATTGCTTGGTGTAGGCGTTGAAGATAGTGCTATTGAGACTAACTTTGAAACTGAAACTGTAAATGATATTCTTGGTAATAGCGAAACATCCGTAACAGGAGCATCTCCCTCGCAGTCCTTTGAGCCTTTCACCGTTAGGGGCGGCTCGAAGCTTGCATTTAAGCTCCACGAAATTTGGCTTAACAAGGAGTATGAAAAGCTTTCAAAGTTCGATATGCTCACCGTTTACGGCTATGTTGGAAGCGAGACTGACGGTTACGATGCAGATATGCAGAGCGATTGCACTATCACCTTTGGCAGCATTGGTGGTTCTGCTTATGTTGATATGCCTATCACCGTAAACTATTCCGACAAAAAGGAAAGAGGAACCGTTAAGTTTGCTGAGGGTGTTCCCACATTTACAAAAGCCACAGCATAAATTAAAAACACAAAACGATAATACCGCCTTGCCCTATATGGTAGGGCGGTATATTTACATTTAACGAGGATATAGAGAGGTAAAGAATATGAAATTAAGCACAGGTAAAGTCGCATTCCCTATTGAGTTTGATAATGGTGATAAGGCGGTTATTTATTTTAACCCCAATGATAGGGGAATACAGGAAAGAATAAAAGGCTTTGAAGCATCTATCGAAAAGAAAATCAAGGAAATTGACCTTGAAAAGTACAAGAGTAGATTTGAAGGAAATATTGTAAATATTGACCTTGAAAATCCCGAAAAGTTGCTTGAATTGTCTAACGATGAACTGAAAGCACTGCAAGAGAGATTGGATGCAGTAAATGAAATTGAGGCACAGTATAACAAGGCGGTCAAAGATGAACTTGATGTTGTGTTTGGCGGCAAGATTTCCGATGTTGCTTTCCGCTATTGTCAGCCGTTCGATACCGTTATTGTAGAGGACGAAAACGGCAACGAAAAGCGAGAAATGTATATAATGCACTTTATCCATTGGCTTATGGTTGAGTTGAAAAAGTACGGTGCAGAAAACAAGTCGGCTATGGATAAGCACCTCGCAAAGTATAGCAAATGATGTGGGATTTACCGACAGAAATACAAATAGGTGAGCAAATATATCATATAACAAAAAAATGCGATTACAGGGTAGTTCTCAATGTCATAATAGCATTGAATGATGAAGAAATGACAACAGAGGAAAAAGTAATTTGCGGTTTGCTTTTGTTTTATGAAGAATTGACAAGAGAAAATATAAGATTTTGTCCTCATCTTGAACAGTTGCAAAAAGAGATGTTCCGCATAATCAATGGCGGCGAAGAACAGGAAGAAAATGCAGAACAAAAACCGCAGTTAATGGATTGGGAACACGATTTTCCGCAACTCGCTCCGCCTATAAGCCGTGTGCTTGGCTATGATATAAGAACACCTCAAAAATATACACATTGGTATTCTTTCCTTGGCGGTTATATGGAGATTGGCGAATGTACCTTTTCGACCATTGTATCTATTCGCTCCAAACGAGCAAAGGGAAAGAAACTCGATAAATGGGAAGAAGAATATATAAGAGAACACAGAAAAATGGTAGAATTACCAAGAAAACTTACACAAGAGGAGCAAGAAGTTTTGAACTCCGATTGGTAAAGGAAGGAGCGTGATTGAATGGCGATAGCAAATAGTGATGGAAGTATTATACTCACCACAAAACTTGATATTTCACCAATATCAAAAGCATTAAGTGCTTTGAAAGGTAAATTTGCATCTTTGAAAGAACAAAAAGCAACTATCCAAACACTAACCACCGCAATTAAAGACCAGCAATTCGTTATAAAACAACTTGAAATGGAATATGCTTTGTTAATATCGCAAGGCAAGGGCAATTCAAAAAATGCGGAAGAACTGCAAAACAGATTAAAACTTTTACGAGCCGAACTTAATCAATTAACGGGTGCGGCTTCTGCTATGGGTGTTAAAACCGCAGCAGCATCAACGAAAGCGGCACAAGGATTGAAAAAATTTGGCAAAAGAATTGCAAGCATTGTAAAAAGTGCATTGATATTCAGCGTTCTGTACAGAGTTATGCAATCAGTTGTTAAATTGTTCAATAATATTCTTATGTCCGATGAAGAATTTAGGGAAGATTGGGAAGAATTAAAGGCGGCATTTTATGCGGCGGCATATCCGCTTGTTAATATTCTTGTTCCTGCAATTAAATTTATTGTTCAACAAGTGAGGGATTGGGCGGTATCTATTGGCAAAGTTGCGGCGGCTTTGCAAGATATGTCTTATTCCGAATTGGTGGAACAGGCACAGGCATCGAAAGAAGCGGCTGACAATTATGCCGATATTGAAAAAAGCAGTGGCAAGACCGCCAAAAACGTTGAAAAACAACTTGCCGCATTTGATGATATTCAAATATTATCATCGGGAAATGAGAAAAAAGAGGGCACAGGATTTGAAACCTTAAAAGAGTATGACGCATCAGGTGAAAAATCAATGCTTGGCGATGTAATGAGTGCAATTGGTGGCGCATTAATGGCAGTTGGCTTGATTTTATTGTTTAACGGTCAAATTGCTTGGGGTATTGGTTTTATAATTGCAGGTGCGGTTGGCATTGCAAGCGCAACACTTACTGATGATAGTGTATCACAAAAAGTAAAAGACGAACTTTCAAATGCTATGCTTATTGTTGGTGTTGTTGCCGTTGTATTGGGTATATTGCTCTGTATGGCTCAACAATGGGGGTTGGGTATCGGTTTATTGGCTTTGGGTGTATCCAGCATTGTAGCGCCTGTAGCATTGAATTGGAACGGTATCAAAGAGCAGTTGCAAACATCTTTTGGCGGTTGGCTTGCCATTGGCGGTGTTGTTGCGATTGTTTTAGGTATATTGCTTTGCTTTACTCCTGCATTACCCCTCGGCATAGGCTTGATTGTTCTTGGCGCAGGTGCAGTTGTTGCGCCTATTGTGGCAAATTGGAATGCTATTGGAGATGCAATAACAAAAACATTTAACAATATTACAAATTGGATAAAACAAAATGCAATGTTAATAATCGGTATTATATTGACATTAACAGGGAATTGGGCTTTAGGTATTGCTCTTATTACTGAAAGCATAAGTGCAAAAAATCAAGGCATCAATCCTTCTTGGGATTTACTGCTTGAAAAGATAAAAGAAACTTGGGCACAAATAAAGGCATTTTGGAGAGCAAATATTGCTCCAATATTCACGGCTCAATGGTGGAGTAGTCTTGGCAAGGCTTGCATAAATGGTCTTATCGCAGGATTTGAAGGCGGCATAAATGGTATCATATTGGCGTTTGAGTCGATGATTAATCTTATTGTTGATGGTCTTAACAGTATATCGTTTGATATTCCCGATTGGCTTGGCGGTGGAACTTTTGGAATTAATCTGCCGAGAGCGAATTTTGGTAGAGTTAGCATACCGAGATTGGCACAAGGAGCAGTAATACCGCCCAATAAAGAATTTTTGGCGGTTTTGGGCGACCAAAAGCAAGGTACAAACATTGAAACGCCCCTTGCAACAATGGTACAGGCATTTAATATGGCACTCAATAGCAGGGGCAATGATACTGTTAAGGAAGAGCATTACTACCTTGATGAAAATGAGATAATGAGAATAATTTACAAACTCGCAAAAAAAGGCGAACAGGCACAAGGCGAGGATTTGTTAGAAAGTTGGTAAAGTATGGATATTTGCAAAATCGGTGAAAAAGAATACTCGGTTGTTGTTGTAAGCATAACGGAAACTTTCACGAAATTATATACCGAAAATACAGGGCGAACAATGGGAGCAGGCGCAAGGATGAACCTTGATTGTTTGGGAACGTTTTTCGGTCATAGGGTAGAAATCGCAAGAAAAGCAGGATTTGAAAGTGATTTTGACGAGCTTTTCGATTTGGTATCTTTACCCACAAATGACGGAATACCTGTAAAAATGGTGCATAATCAAGACAGCATTGAATATGAAGCATATATCTCAAATGGCGAAAGGGCAGTAAAACGCATTGACGAAAAGACGGGCAAAGTATATTGGGATAAGTTGTCATTGAATATAATACCTATGGAGGCACAAAAGACAATATGATTAGAGTCGAATATGGTGTTATAGCGACAGGCGCAAAAGAGGGGTTCGTTCCTGAACTCCTCAACTGCGCTTCGATTTCAAATGCTGATGATTTAGCAAAAGATGATTTGATATTCAAAAACTTTGCAAATCCTTGTGAAAGATATTCCGTATTGCTTGATGGTGGCAGTTTACCGATACCCGAAAACACACAAAATGAAAATATTGGTATATGGAGCGAGTACACCGCAAATGAAAATGGCGAATTTGCAGAAGCACTCCCGACAATATCATTAATATCCGATGAATTATTTAGTATTGAGGGTTTGGGATTGGTATTTGACACAAGAAACAACGTTTACCCCACTAAATTTTCAATATCTTGGTATAATGGCGATACACTTATATCATCAAAGGAATATGAGTCAAATTCACCCACTTTTTCGTTAATGGAAGATATTGGTGATTTTGATAAAATTGTTTTAGCGTTTAGCAAAATGAACACTCCATACAGCAGATTAAAATTGCATAGTATAGAATATGGCTCAATATTGATAATTGAGGAAAAATCAATAAAAAATATGCGAGTTCATCAAATTACAAGTGCTATTTCGACAACTATTCCCGTTAGTAGTTTGGAATTGGTGTTTTTGAACTCAACAAATGCGAATTATAACTTTATGGCAAGGCAGAGTTTGAAGGTGTTTGATAATAACACACTCGTCGGAAAATACTTTATTGACACTGCAAGGCAAACAAATAAGCGACAATGGAATATAAAAGCACAAGATTATATTAATATGCTTGAAAGTGCTGAATTTGAGGGTGGAATATATGTCAACGAATTGGCGATGAATATAATAACTGCCATTTTCAACAAGGCAAATGTGCCTTTTACAATAGCGGAGAATTTGACAACTGCAACCGTTACAGGATATATCCCTTATACCACTTGCAGAAAAGCACTACAACAAGTATTATTTGCTATCGGTGGATATGCAAACACCGCTTATAGTGAAAGTGTTGATGTTTTGGAAAGCGATTTGACAGTTACCGAGAGCATAGGACTTGACCGAGTTTTGACAGGTCAAACAATATCGGTTGATGCTGATGTAACGGAAATAGAGTTAGTCGGTCACACCTATACACCCATTGAAAATGAGGTTACTTTACATCAAGCAAGCGAAATTGAGGAAAATCTAAAGGTTATTTTCAATCAACCTGCCTATGATTTAACTATCGAAAATGGCGAGATAGTGGAAAGCGGAACTAACTATGCAATTATAACATGCAATGTTGGTGGAGTGTTAAAGGGCAAAATCTTTGAGCATTTGACATTCAGCAAAACCAAGCACAACGAAATCACCAAAAACACCAAAACCATTAACAAGAAAACCATAAAGAACGCAACTTTGATATCTTCAGCCAACATTGACAATATTTTGAATATATGCTATAATTACATTGTAAGAAATAGCACCGTCAAATCAAAAGTTATAGAAGCAGAAACACCGCTTATTGTAGGCAAGGCATACGAGATCGAAACCGAGTTATTGGGCAAGGTTACGGGTGTTTTAAGTGAGCAAAACTTTTCACTTTATGGTGGTAAAAAGGTTGTAAAAGAAACGGTGATACAATGATATATAATAGAACATATATTGATATTATCAATGCAAGAAAAATCTTTACTAACAAGATACAAAAATTTATCGAATTGACGGCTGATGAGCAAGCGATAATTGATAAGGCATATTTTAATACGGTGGCAATTAATAGAATTACCGCCAAAATTAATGAAATATGGTTTGAAATTGTGGCTTATGGTGGCACCAAAACCGAAAGCGAAGATGTGCGAGAGTGGGGCGAACAAGAAATATTCGACATTGTTAATTTTGCTAATATAAGGCAGAATATAGGCGATATTATTGCACAACTATCAACTTTGGGATTTGTTGATGCCACCATTTACCAAAAAGCATATAACAAATTGACCGATGATTATATTTACACCAATATAAACAATTTGGAAAAGTTATTGTTTGATATTTGCGGCATTTTTGACAAATTTGTTATAGTTGTCGATAACGAATTGTATTTAATGGGTGCTTATAATGTTGTTGAAAATGAGGGGGAATTGACGATTGAGTAATATTGTATTAAAAGATAAAAGCGGTGTGAAAAACACTTATAGTGATATAAATGCTATTAATATCCCTGATGGCAATGGTGGATTTGTCAAGTATTCTCTTGGTGGAACTCATCTCCCCGAATATGACGGCACAGTAATAATAGAAAAGGCAGAGAGTGTGCTTGGATTTAGAAGGTTTAAGGAAGGTTTAGTAACACCAACAGTTTTTGATACTATTTCTGCTGATAATGTAAGCGATTTTTATACCAACAATTTAATTAAGATTAGCGAAATTTCAGTAAATGATATTACATTTAATGAATTTACACCACTTGTTAATTTTGACGGAACTGAACTTATTATTGTTGGTTATAACGGTGAAGTGGTTGAAGGCACTCCCTTCTCCAATTTCAATGCTATTCTAATACTCAACAACGAGGGTGTGTTCAATGTTATCTCAACCACCAATAGCACAGTAGACGAATGGCTTCTCGCCAATACGGAAGGGGTGAGTGTATAATGGTAAATGTAAAAGGTAAATATGTCTTTGACAAAGCACAATTTGCTGTAGCTAATTTTGAATACAAGGGATTTACATTTACATCAAACGGACAAACCTTTTATGGAATAAGAGTTAGACCATATTCAGAAGGTGCAACAGTTTGTTGGTTGGAGTATATCAACGAGGATGGCACATATACCACAGCCGCTTTCCAAGATGGTGGTTGGGATACTAATTGGGATTACGGAGATGGCTATAAGACCGTTGATTTCGGTTCGGGTGCAGATATTCCCGATGAACTTGAAACTTGGCTTGATGCCAGTGCGACCCACAAAGTGATGATACTTAAAGCAGGTACATATCGTTTTAATGATGTTGTTACGAGGTATGCTCCTGTTGGGCAGGGTGTATCTGTTGACCTTAATTTTTCTTGTACAACCAACTATGTTACGAACGATTATCAACCCCATTTAAATCAAACAAGATATTTCACCCATATTTCTTTTGATGGTGGTAATGATGTTGTATTTGGATATCGTTTCGCCGATGACAATACATACTCTGATGATTTGTATTTAAGTTATACCTATAAAGAAGTCGATTATGGTGGTTGGTGTGATAATTATTTTACAAGAGAATTATTAGAACAAGGCTTCTCATATGGTCTTATAGGTCAAGATTTGTATGATACTTATATTGATTTGTTCAATCAAGGCTATTCGTTCTATGGTGAGGGGATTAAGGTAATCACACTTGAAAAAGACCAAGAAGTTGCAGACGATTTTGGCACTTGGTTTAATGCTAACACCAAACCTATGAAGGTTATCAAGGCAGGACAGTATAAGTTTAAGGAAAAAATTGATTTATCTACCGCCCCTTATGTAATCAATCCAAACAATACTGGATTTGATAATTGTATTGTTGACATCAATTTCAGATTACCTACCATCACAAGAGTTATAACACAGACCGAAGCGGATGAAATAAACTACTTCCTTGCTCAAAATGGGGTTACCGATACAATATCGGCAGGTACATATACCGTTATTCGTTCTTACGATAGAATCTGTATGTGTAAGCGACCTAACGGCGATACTTGTGATTATAGTATGTTGTATTACGATGGAAACACCGAAACAATTCCAAACACAAATGTTATACAAATGTTGTTGGGTGCTGATGACGAAGTGTATAACACATACTATGACGAGCCTTGGTGTTCTGAATTTGACATCACATATCAAACAATCATCCTTGACACCGACCAAACAGTGTCCGAAGAATTCTACACTTGGTTTATGGCTAATATCGCTATACCTCTCGCAACAATAACCTACAACGGAGAAACAATAGCACAACTCAATGCAGGTGAAACGGCTACTCTCTCTTGTGAGGGAATGAAAATGGCGAGTGATGTTGTGGTTAAGGTGAATGAGGTTGAGGATAAAATTCCCGAAGGATATGTTAAACCTGAAGGAACATTAGAGCTTACAGTTAATAACGTGGAAAAGGATTATCCGATTGACTGTTCACAGTATGCGAAAGTAACTGTTAACACAGCAGAGCCACTTAAAATAACAGACCCGACTGTTTTGGACAACATTACGGATAGTCCTTGGGGTGTAGGCGGTAATGTGTTCTTGTATGAAGGTGCAACAACCGACAGCTACGAGAACGGAGCATATTATTTGTTGGAGGACACGGAGAAATGAGCAAGGTATTGAAAAGACTTTACCTCGGTGATGTTGTTAAATCATTTGGAGCAAAGCAGTTGAGGAAGCTGACAACGGAAGAACCCATGGAGAGTATCGTTGGTACTTGGATGTTTAATGATAGGGTTGATGTTAGTTCTACTTATGGAAATTGGAATATAAGTTATTCTTTTGTAGATAGTAGCGGAAAAACGGTTACATATACAAGAATTAATGTGTCTAATTCTAAATATGCTATATATTACTATATAGGAGCATCTTCTATTACTGCATATAGTGGGGGTGCGTGGAATAACGCAAACTATCAAACTATAACAATTTTAGAGGAACCCACAGACGAAACCTTCATAACTTGGCTCAAAGCAAACGCAACAAAACAATGAAACTCTTAATTATATGGCTCTTAAACCTATTTGACTATATAATGACGATTTACTATGTAGGCAAGTATGGAATATGGATTGAGGAAAATCCTTTAATGGTAAACTTAATCTCTTTATCTCCCATACTTGCAGGCATAGTTAAAATACTGATTTGCACTATTACTTGTGCTTTGTGTTATATAGTCAAAGATAAACCTATTATTAAATTTGCTACTTGGGTGTTACTACTGTTTTATTCTTGGGTGGCTATTAGACATTTAATTAATATTTAACGGAGGTAAACACAATGAAAGAAAGACTTAATAAACTACTCACAGTTAAGAGTATAGTTACGATCCTACTCACATTAGTATTTTGCTATTTGAGTATTATACAAGTTATATCTCCAGAACTATTTATGACGGTATTTACAGTTATAATTGCTTTTTACTTTGGTACACAGTCGGAAAAACACAATATCGAACCTAAATAAAAGGAGAACAAGGCGAAATGACACTTGAAGAATTAGATGTAATCGAACAGCATATATTTGCAAAAGCTGACAATAGATATGTGCATATTGACGATTGCAACACAATCCAAACCGAAAATAACAAAAAATTTTCCAATGATGACACAAGAATAAAATTGTTTGAGCAAAAAATGAAATCTTGGGAATGGCTTTTCAAATTGATTGCTACAGGCACAATAGGAACACTTTTGACATCTATTCTTTCTTTGGTGTTAAAATAACCTTGACAAATTAAAATCAATGTGTTATAATCAATTTTGGGGATAGAGATGTACACTCGAAAAGCGGTTGCCTCACCGTTTCCCCAAAATATTATTATTGAGGCATATTGGGAGGTAAAATATGAAAACTTGTAACAACTGTACACCAACCGACATCAATGTTAGTGTTCCCTATGTGGTACACGAAGCAGAGGTCAGCAGGCAAGAAAGAACAATTAAAAGACAATGGGTTGTAATAATTATTTTAATTTGTCTATTATTTGCTTCTTTTGGTTTGTTCGTGTGGTATGAAAGTCAATTTGAAACTATTAGCTATGATTACACACAAGATGGTGAAGGCACAAATATTATTGGTGATAGTAATGAGGTAAATAATGGCGCAGAGATTGAAAGTGAAAATCAAACGCAAGAAGAAAAATAATGCAAAAGGTTTGAAAGTTAGAAAAATCAAAAAGAAATAGGGGGAACACAATTTGTTTTTACCCGATGAAAATCCAATATTGATTAACTTACCGAGAAATCTCGAATATGCTGACATTTATTTTATCCACGATTTGCATTATAAATCCGAATTATTTGATGAAAGAAAATGGAAAGCATTGAAAGAAAAGATAATGGCTGATGATAATGCCTATGTTATTTGGATTGGCGATTTGATGGAAAATGCAATACCGAATAGCAAAAGCGATATGTTTACTCAACAATGCCCGCCATTTGCTCAAAAAGAGTGGGTGGCTCAACAAATGTTTGATATGAGAAAGAAAACACTTGCGATTGTGCCGGGAAATCATTGTTCTAATCGTACAACAAAAGTGAGTGGTTTATATCCTATGTACGATATTTGTATGTTTGCAGGTGTTGATGACAAATATCGCGATACAATAGCATATATTGATATTGGAATCGGCACAAGAAAAGACAGCAAAAATAAACAAGTTCATTATTTCGGGCAAGTTCAACACAAAGCAAGGGATTTGCAGAGTTATGGGACTTCCGATTATACTGATGGAATTGACTTTTTTGCTTTCGGTCACGACCATTCACCCAAAGACCGACCAAGAGCAAAGATGGTTTTCGACCAACACAATAAGGTTATCTATAAAAGAAACATTGAAAACATCAATAGTGGTTCTTTTTGTAAGTTTGGGGGTTATGGCTCAAAAAATGCTTATAGACCACAAAGCGATAAAATGTATAAACTCCGCATTTTCGGTGGAGAAAAGAAAATGGAAACAACGGGATTTTATGTATAGGGGGCGATTGCTATACTGTATTATGTGTCTCATAAATCTCAAGGCGACAGAAACAACCTTGAAAAAGCAAAGAAAATAACCCACGATTTGCAGGTGAAAGACCTTGCAAACTGTTATATTTGCCCCTTGTTGACATTTTCGCACCTTGAATATGGCGAGATTGGTTTTGATGATGAACTCGAAATTTGCCTTGACATCTTGCAACAGTGCGACAAATTAATCGTAGCAAGTGAGATCTCAAAAGGCGTTCAAATGGAGATTGATTTTGCAAAGCTCGTGAAAATGGAGGTATTGCGACTTGAAGAAAATGGAACTTTACAACCTTTCACGGAGTGAGTGGGAAAATCTCATTGATGAATACATTTTCAATGAAGAACACAGGGCAATGCTAAAAAGAAATTTGCTTGATGGTCGCACTTATGAGCAGATAGCAGAACAATTTGATTGCTCCCGTGATAAAGTTGCTCGGTTAATTCCAAAATTGCAAGACAAATTATTTAGGAAAATTTAATACACGAAATATCAATTTTATTTCTATCAAATTTGCACTCTTACGCAATCGTAAGGGTGCTTTTTTTATGCTATTATAAAGCCAAGAGGTGATGATATATGAATATTACGAACTTTATTAAATCGCATAAAGAATTGAGCGATTTGCCCTTCCTTGTTGTTTTCCGTGTGTTGAGTGTACTGCGTGAAAAACGTTTGTTAAAGGGATTTGACGATGTGGATTGAATATCTAAATAACCCTTTCGGATTGCGTGTAGGCGATTGTGTTATTCGTGCAATATCAAAGGCATTAAATCAATCGTGGGAGAAAACCTATATAGATTTATGCGTTCAGGGCTTGATGATGGGCGACCTCCCAAATTCCAATGCGATTTTTAGCGCATATTTGAGGCACAAGGGCTTCAAACGGCACACCATAGAAGATTGCCCCGATTATTACACGGTAGAGGATTTTTGCAAAGACCACACACAAGGAATTTTTGTTATCGGAACAGGCACTCACGCAGTTTGTGTTTGTGATGCGAAAATCTATGATGCGTGGGACAGTAGCAACGAAACACCCGTATATTATTTTGAAAAAGGAGATTAAAAATGGCTTACCCTTATTATGCACCTTATTACAGACCTATGAATTATTACAACACATCTATTCCACAGGAAAATCCGAACTTACAGGGCGGTCAGCAGATGCCTATGCAACAGCCGATGGTGCAACAGCAAATGCAGATGCCTATGCCCAATATGACACCCAATAATGATATGATTTGGGTTTTGAGTGAGGGGGAAGCGCAGAGCTACCCCGTTGCGCCCAATAATAGCGTTATTTTGTGGGATAAAAATAGTGATGTAGTTTACATCAAATCGGTTAATGCTCAAAATGTTCCATCGTTCCGTGTTCTTGATTATAAAGAGCGCACAGCCGAGAACGGCTCTAAAACGCCCACAGAACACGTTTGCAAGTGTGGGGATAACTTTGTAAGCAAAAACGATTTCAAGGCGTTACAGAGCGAATTTGAGGCACTACGGAGCGAATTAGAAGAGTTAAAAGCAAAACCCAAATCAAAGGCAACAAAAAAGATAGTTGACGAGGTGGAAGATGAATAATTTATACAAACAGTTTGGCAGACAAAACAACCCCTTTGAACAGTTAATGCAACAGACGCAGGAGTTCAAAAAGCAATTCAACGGAAACCCTCGTCAAGAGGTTGAGCGACTTTTGAGAACAGGGCAGATGAGCCAAAAAACATTCAATGAATTATCGCAAGTTGCACAACAAGTAGTCCAATTTATGAATGATTAGTTTTTATATTTCCACCTAAACCCACCGCAAGTTTTTCTTTCGCCTCTGGCACAAGCGGCTATGTGGCTTAATCCACCATAATATTTGGATGCTTCTGTTATGCTTGGGAACTCTTCCAATTCGTTTCCATTGATGTCGCAACGAATAATCGC
Organism: Eubacteriales bacterium; assembly: GCA_045125655.1. Taxonomy (GTDB): domain Bacteria; phylum Bacillota; class Clostridia; order Oscillospirales; family CAG-272; genus RGIG4608. Next base: position 20,480 of record JBGVNP010000041.1, read on the forward strand.
TTTTGATTTGTTATGTTCGGCTCCTGTTTTGCCGAGCCAAGGTTTACTGCCTTTGTTTAGACCATTTTCAAAAGCGTGAACAATATTTTCTTGTACGGTAACCCATTCAAGATTTTCAACACTATTATTTGTTTTGTTTCCGTCTTTGTGGTTAACTTGTGGCTTATTTTCGGGATTTGGTATAAATGTTTCGGCTATCAATCTGTGAACTTGGAAAACCTTTTGTTTGTGATTTTCAAATGTTATTGTAACTCGATAATATCCGTGTGTATCTAATACGGGTTTTAGAATAATGCCTTTCCTGTTATAAAAACATTCTTTTTCTTTGATAGAAAAATGGCGTCTTGGTCTATCTTTTGATTTTATTTGACCTTTTTCGTTTGCTAAATATAGACCATCACAGTTTGGAATTTCTTTCCACATATATTTACTCTCCTTTATATGATTGTAAATATATTATATCATAAAACCGAAAAAATGTCAAGGTCTTTTGACCAAATAAATAATGGCTTCAATCAAGAGCGTACGGCTTGATTTAGCATATAGATTATTATATAAGGAGAAAAATTATGATGGAAGAAACAAACGGCTTCGCAACAGGTTATGCTGTTGGTAGAGATAGCACCAATGGTGGCTATGGCAATGGTATGTTTGGAAATGATGCTTGGTGGATCATCATCTTGCTTCTTTTTGGCTACGGTAGAAACGGCTTTGGCGGTTTTGGTGGCTCTTATGGTGGCGGTGCGGCTGACAATTATGTTCTTGCTACCGACTTTGCAACCATTGAAAGAAAGCTCGATAGTGTAAATAGTGGTATTTGCGATAGCACATACGCACTCAACAACACAATCAATGCAAATTTCCGCACACTTGACAATGCTATTAGCACTATTGGTTATCAGGCGTTGGAAAACACAAACGCAATTCAGTCGCAGTTAGCAAGTGGCTTCTGCGGTGTACAGGGCGCAATTAAAGATGTTGCTTATGGTAACGCAATGAACACAAGCACAATCACAAAGCAGATTTCCGATTGTTGCTGCGACCTCGAAAAGATGAACTTGCAGAACAGATTTGATGCACAGGCATACAATAGCAACACACTCACCGCTATTGACAAGCTTGGCGACCGTATCATTGACTATATGAGCAATGAAAAGGTACAGGCACTCCGCGATGAAAACTTTGCACTTCGTCTTGCCGCTTCACAGGCAAAGCAGAACGCATATTTGATTGACGCACTTGGAGAAAAGTGCCCTCAGCCCGCTTATGTTGTCAACGGTCCCACACCCGTAACATTCCCCACGAATTGTTGCGGACAGGTGAACTATTCCGCTTTCAATAGTGGTTGCGGTTCATTCTAATCAAATAATTTAACTACTTTCGCACCTTGCGAATGTTCCCTAAATTGCCGTTATCGGCAAAATAAGGGATAATGTTACAAGCGGTAAGGTGTAATATCTTGCCGCTTATTTTATTATGAAAAGGAGAATTTATTATGGCAGTTGAATATTCTGCGGTCGCGCTTCAAACAGTTGAAGTGGACGATAATATTTTATTTAACAATGGATTTAGAGCTTGTAAAAAGGGCTTTATTTCCCACAGAGATGATAGTGGCGTTTTCTTTTTGAAGGGCGCATCAAATGGATGCAGAGCAATTTATAAAGTAAGTTTTCAGGCAAATATTGCAATAGCAGCAGATGGCACAGTTGAGCCAATATCCGTTGCGTTAACAATCAATGGCGAGGAACTCGGAAATGCTACTGCTATTGTAACCCCTGCGGCTATTGGTGATTTTTGGACAGTTTCTATTGAAACATTTATCGACATTCTTTGTGGATGTTGCGTAACCGTTTCTGTAGAAAATACAAGCGATACAACGGCTATTGATGTAACCAATGCCAATATTATTTTTGAGCGTGTAGCTTAAAGAAAGGAGAAAACACAATGAAACATCTTGAAAAATTAAAAGATGCTCTTTGCGAGGAGCTTGACAAATTTGGTAAGAGCGGCGATATAACCGTAAACTCTCTTGAAAAAATCCATAAGCTCACCGACACAATTAAAAACATTGATAAAATATTGATGTTTGAAGAAGATGGTGGTTATAGCGAGGGCTATATGGGCGACGGTATGATGTACGGCAATTCCTATGCAAGAGGTCGCAGATATGCAAAGCGCGACAGTATGGGTAGATATTCCCGTGACGGCGGTTATTCCGAAGAGGACGATTATTCCGAACGTAGAATGGGTAGAGGATATTCGAGAGATGAAGCATCCGACCACCTTATGCGTCAGCTTGGCTCTATGATGGAGGATGCCGACCCAAAGCAGAGAGAAATTCTCAAAAAATGTATGAGAGAGTTGGAAAGGGACTAACCCAAACAGGCGGTGCGAAGTCTTATAATAACATTGAAGAAACACTCGAAAAAACAAATGACAATAGCGAGCTTGATTTCTTCCCTGCTTTAAGAAAGTACAAAGAAGAACACAACACCGCAAATCTGCAAAAATTGATGGTTGAAATATCGGAGTTTTGCCGTTCCGTGTATGCAAGTACACAAAACGAGGCAGAAAGAAAAATTTACCACTCAATGATTGAAAAACTGAATAAATAGTTTTAGGGCGATGGAGAAATTCATCGCTCTTTTTTTGATGTCAAAAACATTATAAAAAAATTATAAAAATTTTTGAAAAATATTTGAAAAAAGTATTGACAAACGCAAAAAGGTGTGTTATAATGTAATCACAGTAAGGGGAACACCCCAAGAAAGAAAGAGGTATATTATGAAAACATTAAAAAACATTTTGAATTGGTTTGTGTTCTTGCTCACAGGCAAGGGCGAAGTTAGCAATGAGGCAGTAAATGACGGCTTGATAGACCATAGCGGTCAAGGGCGCAACGAATATGGTGAAAGTGAGGTATAGAAAATGGCATATATTTGTTTAGATTGTGGACACATCTTTGATGAGGGCGAACAAGCTCAATGGACGGAAAGCAGGGGCGAGTTTTGGGGTATGCCGTGCCACGAAGCAATGAGTGGCTGCCCAAAGTGTCACGGTGAATATGTTGAAACTGCAAAATGTCAAATTTGTGGTGCTGAAATTCACCCTGATGAAGTTGTTTGTGAAATGTGCATTGACGAGCACAAACACGATTTTGAAATGTGCTACCGAGTTTGTGGCGATGAAAAAGACGAAATCAAATTAAATGCTTTGTTGGTTAGTTTGTTTGATGTTACTGATATTGAAACGATTTTATATCAGCACATTAAAAACAACTGCCCCGACATAGATTGCACACCGTTCATTAAAAACGATGAAAGTTGGTTTGCTGATAGATTGATTGAGGAGGTGAAAAAAGATGAAAACAAAAAGAGTCAATCGAGATGAGGTGAGGGAAAACAGATTGACAATTCCGATGGCAAAGGCGGAAAAAGAAGCCATACAAAAAATGGCAGACAAAAGCGGATTGACAATGACCGCTTGGGTTAGAATGGTATTGATTAGAGAAATCAACCGAAAATAAAAAGAAAGAAATGAGGCAAAAATTATGAGTATTTTATGTATGATTTATGGACAGAGCGGTACGGGAAAATCAACGAGCTTGAGAAATTTCTCTCCTGATGAGGTGGCTGTCATTAACGTATCGGGCAAACCGATGCCATTTAGAACAAAGTTACAAACTTACAACACGGATGATTATGCAAAGATTTTGAATGCGCTTCAAAAAACAACAAGAAAATCTATTGTTATTGATGATGCAACATACCTTATGGTCGGAGAATTTATGCGTAATGCAAAAGTTGCAGGATACCAAAAGTACACGGATATGGCAGTTTCCTTTAACAATTTGATTGAATTTGCATCAAAACTTCCCGATGATGTTATTGTGTATTTTATGGGGCATAGCGAACAGGCTGATGATGGCAGGGAACATTTTAAGACCATCGGCAAAATGCTTGACAACTATGTAACGGTCGAAGGCAAATTCACCATAGTATTAAAAACCGTAGTTCAAGATGGTAAATATATGTTTGCTACACACAACAACGGACAAGATACGGTTAAAAGCCCTATGGGGTTATTCGAGCGAGATTTGATTGATAATGACCTAAAAGCAGTTGACACGGCAATTCGTGAATATTGGGAGATAGGAAATGGTTGATTTTGACAGAGGTGTTAAATCATTTATAACAGGGGAATGTACAATAAAAGTGAAATTTCCTGTTGATTGGAAAGATAGGGCAGATGTGTCTTGTATTCAATGCCCTTATCTTTCAAGTAATGAACGGATGTGCCAACTCAATAAGCAACCCGTTCAATATCCAAGACAATACATAGGGTTTGATTGCCCTTTGAATTTTGATAAACAAGGAGAAAAAGAAAATGAAACCAATTAACAATTTTGAAAACGTACAGGCAACAACAGGCGAGTTTAACAAGCCCACGGCAAACGGCTATATTATCGAAATATTGTCCGTTAAAGATGTACCTATGAATGAGCAAACAGGCAAAGGCGATTACCTTAAAATCGAATATGATATCGCAGAGGGCGAATTTGCAGGTTATTATTCCAAACAGCACGAAAGATTTGGCGGTGAATGGTTTGCAAGTTTCATCCGTTCCTATAAGGAAACTGCCGCAGGAATGTTCAAGCACTTTATAAATTGCGTTGAAAATAGCAACGTGGGTTATAAGTGGCTTTGGGATGAAAAGACATTGAAGGGAAAATATATCGGTGTTGTTCTTGGTGAAGAAGAATATCGCAAGAGCAACGGTGATATTGGTGTCAAGCTCGTTGTTAAGGACATCAAGACAACGGATCAGATTATCAATGGCGATTTCAGAGTTCCTGCAATTAAAAAGTCGAATGATACCGCATCCGTTGCTAACTTTGTTGAAATTGGCAACGATGAGCCACTACCCTTCTAAAATTGTCTATAATCAATTTTGTTGTTTGGGGGTATAGTTACTACCCCCTCACCAACAAAACGCAACAGAAACGATTTTAAGGGCATTGTGGAGGGTTTTAAGTGAACTATAAACAAATATATGCTATCAAAAAAGCAAATGAAGAAAGAATTTTGAAGGTGTGCCCGAATTGCCCAAATACAAGTGGAATATATTTTCTGCTACGTGAGGAGAATGGCTTCAAATATGCGTATATCGGTCAAGCGGTTCGTTTGAGGGATCGTTTGGGTTCTCATCTTTCGGGGTATCAGCACATAGACCTATCCATAAAAAAGCACGGTTTGTGGAGCGAAGAAAATCCGACAGGATATAAAATACACTTTCTGCAATTTCCTGAAAGTGAGCTTGATGAAAAAGAGCAATATTTCATTAAAAGATATGCAAACGCAGGGTGGCAAATGCGGAATGTGGAAAGCGGTGGCTCACAAGGTAAAACCGATATAGGAGAAAGAAGGCAAAGCAGAGGATATTATGATGGAGTTGCACAAGGTTATAAAAATGCACAAAAAGAGGTAGCACATCTCTTTGATCTGCACCTTGACTATACCACCAAAAAGCAACCGCCTACAAAATTACAAGAAAAGGCATTGGAAAAATTCAAACACTTTTTAGATGGCGAATAATTGAAATTTTACAAAATGAGGCAAAATAAATATAAGAAAGAGGCAAAATATGACAAAAGTAGAATTATATCACGATAATTTTCAAAATTTTAAGAGATACAACATTCACAAGAAAGCACAGTTGGTTATTGCCGATATACCTTATAATATCGGTGTTGATGCTTTCGCTTCCAATCCTATGTGGTACAACGGGGGGGATAACAAGAACGGAGAAAGCAAACACGCAAAATCAAATTTCTTTAACGGCGATGGTGATTTCAAAATTGCAGAATATATGCATTTTTGCAATAAACTTTTAATCAAAGAGCCAAAAGAAAAAGGCAAAGCACCTGCTATGATTGTATTTTGTGCTTTTGAGCAAATACCAACAGTTATTGAGTATGGAAAGAAATATGGATTTGAAAATTCATATCCTTTGTTCTTTATTAAAAATTATTCTGCACAGGTATTAAAGGCAAATATGAAAATAGTTGGTGCTACAGAATTTGCGGTGGTGCTTTACCGCGATAAATTGCCAAAGTTCAATAACGGCAGACAAATTGATGAAGAAACAGGAAAGCCAATTCGCGGCACAGGCAAAATGGTTTTTGATTGGTTTGAATGGAAACGAGATGGCAAGGAATATCCGAAAATCCACCCCACACAAAAGCCGATTAATGTTTTGAAGCGTTTAATTGAAATATTTACTGATGAGGGTGATGTTGTAATTGACCCCGTAGCAGGTAGTGGAAGCACACTACAAGCCGCCTATGAACTCGGCAGACACGCATATGGATTTGAAGTTAATACAAAATTTTATAAAACCGCTATGGAAAATATGCCTTGCTTGAAAAACAAAAACGAAGAATAATTTTTTCAAAATTTGCAAATAACTGTTGACAAACTTGAAAAAGTGTGTTATAATTTGTACAGTTGATAATGTTTGGCAGGGCATTATCGCTCTAATTAAATATTATCGACTAACAAAGCATCCTGCCCAAACGAACTGCCATTCGTGAGGTTAGGATGCTTATTTTATAACAAAGGAGTAATTTATGGAATATTTCAAGCACGATATTAATGCAAGCGAAGATGACAAGATTTGCGATTTGCTTGCAAATGAAGGTTATGAGCTTTTGGGATATTATTGGAGATTTATCGAATATCTTTATAGCAGAGGTGGAAGGGTTTACAAAAATAAATTGAATAGTGTTGCTTGGTCGCTTCATATGGATGTAGATAAATTGTCAAAAATGATTTGTGGATATGACTTGTTCTACGAAGATGATGAATTTATATATTCCAAGCGAGTTGTAGCTGAAATTGAGGGGTTTGAAGCAGCCGGTAAGCGTATGGCAGAGATAGGGCGAAAAGGCGGTCAAGCGAGTGCTAAAGCAAAGAGTGAAGCGAATGCTCAACCGTATGCTCAAGCGCACGGTGAAGCGAAAGGTCAAGCGAGTGCTAAAGCGGACGGTCAACAAAATAAAAAAAATAAAATAAAAGAAAAAAAAATAAATAAAATAAATAAAAGAGAGTGTGTTAATGCGCCCACTCTCGCACTCGGAAAATATAAAAATGTTTTTTTGACCGAACAAGAAGTGGATTTGCTTGTAGGCAAGTTCCCGAATAATTGGCAAGATAAAATAGAACGGTTATCAAAATATATGGCGGATACAGGAAAGACATATTGTTCACATTATGATACCATTATTGAGTGGAATGAAGCCGATGTTAAATGCAAAAATACAAATTCAAGTTTTGATGTTGACGATTTTTTCGAGGCGGCATTAAAAAAATCTTACGAGGGAGAATGATTATGATAAATAAAGAATTTTTTAGAGATGTTATCCGATATGGAATAACAAAGAGCGATTTTGAGTGTAGGGATACATTGGGGAGATTATATCGCGTTAGGGTGGTGGAATACACCGAGAAGAAGTATTTTATAGTTCAGTGCAATGGTGAGCCGTTAGAGTTGAAAGAGGTATGATATGAAAATTATTATCACCGTTAAAGACACGGAAAATATAATTGGGTTAAAGGAAGATATAGCAATGCGACTTGAGGATTTGGTTGGAATTGTTAGAATTGATGTGGAGGGGGATAAACAAAATGAAAGCAAGAATACCAACATCATATCTTAATTTACCAAAACACGAAAAGAAAGCCATTGACAAAATGGTGCAAGACGAAATAAACGGCATTTTAAGCGAAGAAGAGGTTGTATTATTTACACAGTACACAAAAATGCTTTGTATCGTTTTACACGATTATTTTGGATTTGGCGAAAAAAGGTTATCAAGAGTAATTGGCAATTTTAGAATGCTACACAGGAAATTCCGAAAAGCGAAAACCGCAAGTGAAATCAATTCTGCGCTTGACAAAGAGATGGCACGAATATTCAAAAAGCGCGGTTTTCCACAAGATTATGTTGAGAATTTACAAAGGAGTAATGAACAATGAAAAAAATGACAGTAGATGATGTTATAGCGAGATTGCTACTCAAACAAAGATTTGCGGTTATTGAAGGTGAAACAAAAGCACCGATATACAATCAGTTGCACAGGGTAACAACTATAATGGATTGTGACGATAAAGGGTTGTGGAGACTTATTGGGAAAAGAATTGTTCACACTCTTGTTATAAAAGACGATGTGCTTTATATATATGTTGAAGAAATGGGGAAGTAAGTTATGACTTGTAAAAAATGTTTATATAAAAAAATGTGTGCATTTTGCTTGACAAATGAAGAAGCCGAAAGATGCAAACAGTTTGTTGATAAAGATGAATATGTCAAAGTTGGAAAATACAAAAACAAAATTTCTGCTTGTAGCACAAGGAAAACCGTGGGGCAAATTATCTTTGAAAAACGTAAAGCAAAGGGATTGACACAAAATAAACTTGCACAAAAGATAGACTCTTGTCAAGGCACAATCGCTTCCTGGGAACACGGAGATGCATATCCAAATGCTCTCTTTTTATCGAGTTTGGCAGATGCCTTTAATTGCACGATAGACGAAATATGTGGAAGAGAGGTGAAAATCAATGAATGAGGTTAAAGAATTGGTTGAAGAATTAAGAAACAAGAAAAGCAGAGATAATCGAGAATTGCTTGATAGGTCAGCTGATATGATAGAGAAATTAGCCAAAGAGCTATGCGAAAAATCAGGTTGCCATCATAAATGCCACGATACAAAGGATTGTGTTGTTGAGGATGAGGCTTTATTACTGATAAATGAAAACAAGAGTAATAACTTTGATGTTAAGAGTAATAACGAGATTGAGGAAATGGCGAAAATCGTTCTTCAAGAGCCACACATAGGCGGTCTTTATGGATTTGATGAGAGGATTGCTTCAAGGCTTTACAACGCAGGCTACCGAAAGCAAGGGTGGATAAGCGTTGAGGATAGGTTGCCTGAAAGAAACGGACGATATTTGACTCATTGTGATATAGAAGGTCAAAGTTTGGTTTGTGTTCTTTATTATTGCAAGGTTGGTGGATTTAATGAGGGAACAGTTACCCATTGGATGCCCTTGCCCGAAGCACCGAAAATGAAAGGAGAAAACATATGAGCGTAGATTGCACAGGATATGTTGGTTACACAGTAACCTTAAAAAGAGATTTGGATAGCGATGATTTTGACTTTTTCAATGACTTTGACGATGAACACAGAGAATATAGTCAATGGGGTTTCAAAAACAAAAGTACAGAAAGAGTAAGATTGGTTATTGATGGAATGAGTGGCGATTTTGCAAGACTTATCTTTGTTGAACACAAAATTGAGGATTGTTGGATTGATGGCAAGGATTACTTTGCATTGCAATCTCAATCCGTTCCCGACAATGTGTATGACGAACTAAACAAGGCATACAAATTGATATATAACAAAGACCTTGACAAATCCTTGATTGAATATGCTCTTTGGTTTTTGTTTGGGTAATGAAAGGCGGTGAATGACATGGACGAATATATCAAGCGAAAAGATGCAATAAGCGCAATATGTTTTGGATGCAATCAAGAGTTTTCGGATGAACCTTGCGAGCCGAAAGAATGTTATATAAGGCAAGCAATAAGCAACACGCCCACCGCCGATGTTGTACCAAAGAGCGAGGTTAAAGCATTGAAAAATCAAGTAAATCGCTTACAAAAGTATGCCGCAAAACGAGATGAAAAGCTTAACGCTCTGCTTGTTGCGAAAACAAAGCAAGAGGTTGCGAGGAAAATTTTTGAGGAGATTGAAAACAATGTATTAATGATAATTTCCGATGAAACATTTGCCGAACTCAAAAATAAATATACGGAAAGCGAAAGCGTTTTGGGTGAATATAAATTTGACGAAAAGATCCACACAGGCCCACTCGATTTGAGTGATGCCAAATTCATTGATGAAGATGGGAATGTAACAACACCTGCCGATTGGCAGGATTGGAACGAAACACCGCCGTGGGAAGAAAGCGAGGGCAATATATGAACGTTATCAAATTTTTCTTGAAGTGGTTTGGATTTTCGCTTTTTGCACTTTCTTTGTTTGTTGCTATTTGTGTTTTGATTGATGCTATTCTTGAACACATAAACAAACACACTTGACAAATAAAAATAAAAATGCTATAATAGATTATGGGTTATGATTGTTTTTCATAGCAACCTCCTTTCTTGAAATTTTGACGGCTCGGAAAGACGAGAAGTGCCGTACAAGGTGAAATGCAGACTCGTACGGTGCGAATATACAGGGATATAGTGTAATGGTAGCACATAAGATTTTGGCTCTTATGGTATATGTTCAAATCATATTATCCCTGCCAATATCCCCGAAGTACAAGGGGACGGTGTGGAAAGTGCCACTTGCCTTGAACCGTAAGCAAGAAACGCCTATTAACAATGCGGAAGTAATATTTCTTGAAAATACAAGGCTAAAATATAACTATACAAGGAGTTGATACAATATGCTAACCAAACACAGCCGATTGTGTCGGCTCTTTTGTGCATAATGGGGTGATAAGGTGAACGATAAAAACCTTATACCATTTAACCAACGAACAGAGAGCGAAAAGAGAGAAATCGCTCGTCAAGGTGGCATTAAATCGGGCGAGGTTAGACGAGAGCAAAAGACCTATCGTGAAATGGCAAAGGCTATGCTTTCAGCACAAATCACCGACCCGAAAATGCTTGAAGAAATGGCAAAATATGGAATTGAGGGAACAGACCTAAAAGCATACACTTTGCTTGGAATGATTAAGGCAAGCGCAGAAGGCTCACACAACGCTTTTGACAGGCTTTTAGAGTTGGCAGGGGAGAAAGATACACCCACAGATCAAAACCGCTTTAATGACGGTTTAATGGCTCTTGCAGACCTTATAAACAACCCTGCGCCAAATAGAAACATAGCCGATTTTGAGGGCGATGACGATGATTAACAAGCCTGCACCATTTACACAAAATCAAGTTGACTATTTGCACCGTACACGCACGAGTTGGTACAATGTTGCAGAGGGTGGAAAAAGAGGCGGTAAAAATGTACTGCAAGTATTAGCCTTTTGTATGGCTTTGCAAAATCACCCGAATAAATTGCATTTGATAGCAGGGGTATCACAGACAACGGCAAAACTTAACATAGTTGACTGTGATGGCTTTGGCTTGATGAATTTCTTTGACGGCAAGTGTAGGCAAGGCAAATACAATGACCGTTCCGCTTTGTTTGTGCAAACGAAAACAGGCGAGAAAATCATTCTTGTATCGGGTGGAGCAAAAGACGGTGACGAAAAGTATATTAAGGGTAACACCTACGGAATGGCTTATGTGACAGAGGCTAACGAATGTCACCCGAATTTCATTCAAGAGGTTTTCGACCGTACTTTGTCGAGTGCTGACAGAAAGATATTCCACGATTTGAACCCGAAAGCCGAAAGTCATTGGTACTATACCGATGTGCTTGACTTCCACCAAGAGAAGCAACGCAGGGATAGAAATTACGGCTATAATTACGGACATTTTACGATAGCGGATAATTTATCCATTGACGATGAAAAGCTCCGTAACACGCTTAAAACCTACCAAAAAGGCACGGTATGGTATGAGCGTGATATACTCGGCAGAAGAAAGACCGCACAGGGAATTATCTTCCCGAATTTTGCAAGCGATCAAACGCCGTATATTATAAAACAAGAGGATTTACCGAAACGGTTTAGGTCGGTAGAATGTGGCTTCGACATCGGTGGAAACGGATCTGCTTATGCTATGACTTGCACAGGGCAGGGCTATGACGGCATACAGTACAAACTGAAAGCCGAAAAGCGACAAGCCGATAAAATGTCAATGGACGATGTAGAGGGATTTGTAACGGAGTTCTGCGACTATGTAGAGAAAAAATACGATGTGAGAATTGACGGTATAAACTGCGACCACATTGATGTTATTATAAACACAATAAACGATAATACAAAGTATAGCGCAGGGAAATGCTATAAACCGCCTTTGCAAGACCGTGTTTTCCTTTACTCAAAACTATTCAAGACACAAAAGGTCAAGTTTGTAGAGGGCGAATGCGAGGACTTGATAGACGAATTGTGCGAGTTGGTATTTGACCCGAAAAGCGAAGAAGCGGTTTACTTGGACGATTCTTCCTACCAAATCGACACGTGGGATTCCAATATCTATTCGGAATCGAGTTATTGGCACTACATTGACATTTAGTGAAAAATATGGTATAATATTATTAGTGGGATAGTGATTGCAACACGAAAGCGGAAACCCTATCCGTTTCCCACTAATTTTATTTTATAGGGTGTATCAAAGGGAGATATGAATATGGAAGAAAGAACTTATTGTGTGTATATGCACACGAACAAAATCAATGGCAAAAAGTATATCGGGCAAACTTGCAGAGAACCCGAAAAAAGATGGGGCAAAAATGGTTGCGAATACAAAAATAGCCCTCATTTTTACAATGCGATATTAAAATATGGTTGGGATAACTTTTCACACGAAATACTTTTTACAGACTTGACACACGAACAAGCCGACAAAATGGAATCTTATTTGATAAACTTTTACAAATCAAATAACAAGAAATTTGGTTATAATATTCGTGGTGGCGGTAGTAACGGAGCTTTGGGAGAAGAAACCAAAAGAAAAATATCCGAGGCAAACAAAGGAAAGAAGTTTTCGTTAGAGCAAAGAAAAGCAATGAGCGAAAGAAACAAAGGCAAAAATAATCCCAATTATGGAAACCATAAACTTGCAGGGGAAAACAATCCCAATTATGGTAAGCATTGGAACGCAGGGGAAAACAATTATTTTTATGGCAAAAAACATACACCCGAAACGATAGCAATTATAAGGGCGAAAAATATAGGCAGAGTACACTCGGAAGAAGAAAAAGCAAAGAGAAGAAAATCGCTCAAAGGAAAGCAAGCAGGAATTTTGCATCATAGTATAAAGCCCGTTTTACAATTCGAACAAAACGGAATTTTTGTAAAAGAGTGGGAATATATCAATCAAGTAAGGGATTGTTTGGGAATAGACCCAAGCACCATTATTAGATGTTGCAAAGGCAGACAAAAGACCGCAGGCGGTTATATTTGGAAATATAAGTAATATAGGAGCGTGATATTTTGGGATTTTGGAGTAATTTTTGGGGATTTGTCAAAAAGAAGATAGACCAATATGACGAGGAAAAGAAAATCGTTGTAAAGGTGCAGGATTGGGAAGATGTGCGAGAATATAACCCTCTTGCGATTGCAAACACAAAATTGACCTCACTTGTATGCGATGAGGCAACGGTGGAATTGCAGACGGATAGCACACTTGTAGAGCCGTTGAAGCCTCTTGCAGATAACCTTGAAGCAAAGCGGTATGAGATTTGCGCTATGATGAACGGCAAAGGCGGTTGTTTTGTAACGATGGCGACAGGCGAAGATGCAGAGCCGTATCACCGCATAATCGCTCCTGCTGATGTTTCCGTTTATCGTATGGTAGCAGACAAGATGTATGAGGTTGCTATGGTTATTGACAAGAAGATTGTCAAGCATAGGGAATATCGCTTGATTAGGCATCATATTCTTGACGAAAACGGCACTTTGTATGTTTACTATTACACAACCGATAAAAGCGGTAATGAGGAATATTTGGCTGAATGGGAGCATTATAAGAATGATAATGTTGCTTATTACAATGCAAACAATATCGGTGTAGCGTATTATAAATCGCCACAGGACAGCCGTGGACTTTCTCAATGGGGCGTTCCGCTTAACTTTGGGTGCGAGGAAGCGGAAAATCAAATCAAGGTTGCAAGAAATAACCTTGACGAAGAAATGCACCTGATGAAATCAAAGCTCTTTGCCGATGAAACTGTTGCAAGAAAAATCGGCACAAAAGACGGAGAGCGTTTTGATCTGCCCGAGGGCATTTACACTATTCGCAAAAAGGCAGGAGTTGACGGAACGTTGATTGACAGTTTCGCTCCGCCCACTCGCTACAATGACTACAAGCAAAAGTTGATTGACGCTAAAGCCGATTGGGAAGATATGGTCGGACTTGATAGAGGGTTCTTGACAGAAGCCGAACATACGGCAGGAGCAACGGCAACCGAGATTAGAACGGCAAACACAAAGACAAGGTCTTTCGTGAAGAAAATTCAATCTGCTATGTTTGACGGCATAAAGGCAACACTTGAAGCCGATGCGGTGTTCTTAAATATTCCGCTTGATTTGTATGAGGTAACAGTTGACTTTTTTGACAGTTTTGCCGATGAAACAGAACAATGGAATAGATTGTTGCAGGGCAGAGAAAACGGAGTTGTTGAAGATGAGGACTTGATAACTTGGTTATTCCCCACTCTTTCGGAACAGGAAAAGGCAGATAAAATCGCCCGAATTAGCGAAAAGTCAAAACTTAATACAGATGAAGCTTTAAATAGAATTTTACAAGGTCGGTAAAAACTATTGACAAATCGTACTTTTTATGGTATAATTATATCGTAAGAGTACGAGGCTTACACAATATCTTAATATGTTAAAACACTCCATTGGGATAACTGTATATGCTCGTACCATATACACCCTTTGGAGTTTTTTATTGTTAAGGAGTTGTATTTATGCAAGAAATTTGGAAAGAAATCGAAGGCACTAACGGAATGTATCAAGTTAGTAATTTGGGAAATGTAAAATCATTTACAAGAATTAAAAAAGGTGGCTTGTTAAAGTTTGGATATTTCTCGAATGGATATTTATTCGTACACATAAGAATAAATGGAAAAAGAAGAAGCCATTTAGTTCACAGACTTGTTGCGAGTGCTTTTTTACCTAACCCTCAAAATTTGCCACAAGTAAATCATAAAGATGAAAACAAAACAAATAATAGGGTTGATAATTTGGAGTGGTGTACACACCTTTATAATCAAAATTATGGCACAAAAAATCAAAGGATAGGAGAAAAGAATAAAATTTCAAACGGAAAGCCAGTATATTGCATAGAATTAGACCGAGTTTTTTGTTCGGCGGCAGAAGCGGCTCGGTTTGTCGGCAGAAACCCAACAAATGTATCTGTTGTTTGCAGGGGAAAAGAGAAAAGTTGTGCAGGATATCATTGGAAATATGTCGAATAATACACCCGATACCGAGAACAGAAATGTTTTCGGTATTTTTTTGTGAAAGGGTATTGACAGTATTGACGGGATGTGTTATAATAAAGTTACCAAAATAAGAAAGTGAGGTACAAAAATGAAAGTATTAGTTGCTTGTGAAGAAAGTCAAACAGTTTGCAAGGCTTTTCGCAAAAGAGGACACGAAGCGTATTCTTGCGATATTCAAGAGTGCTCGGGCGGACACCCTGAATGGCACATACAAGGTGATGTATTACCCTTGTTAAAAGAAAAGTGGGATTTAATAATTGCTCACCCACCTTGTACTTATATGAGTAAGGCAGGAGCAAGATTTATGTATTTAACAGCAGGGAATGTAAATCAAGAACGACTTGAAAAAGCTTTACAGGCAAAAGAGTTTTTTATGCAGTTTATGAATGCCGATTGTGATAAAATCTGCATTGAAAACCCTACTCCGTTAAAAATTGTGGGATTACCAAAAGAAAGTCAAGTAATTCAGCCGTATCAGTTCGGACACCCTTATTCAAAACGCACTTTGTTGTGGTTAAAAGGATTGCCTGAATTGAAACCGACAAACATATTGACCGAATACACGCCATATTTACCGAGCAACACAGGCGGTTTTGCAAGAGGCAAGGGCGGTAGCAGAGGCGTGGCACATAATGCAAAAGATGCAAGCAAAACATTCAGCGGAATAGCACAGGCTATGGCTGAACAATGGGGGTGATACAATGCAAAAATACATAATGGTAAAAGCGACAGAGGAATACCGAAATGAAGTGCGAAAAATGGCACACAAACACGAAATGACAATATCAGCATTTATTCGTTGGCTGATAGATAAGCAGAGAAAGGAAGATGGGAAGAATGTGTGAGTTTTGCGAAATAATCAAGACGGAATTCGGCTATGGTTTTGGCAAAGATTTTGAAGATGATAGACCCGAAGGACATATTGCTTTTTGTATTAGAAAG
>JBGVNP010000042.1:0-3218 GCA_045125655.1 Eubacteriales bacterium
AAGTAAATTTTAGAAAATTACTCCGTAGGAGTGATTTTCGTAGTTTTGAAAGTATGGTGCATACGTCACGCTTGCGTGTAAGTATGTACCGTGCTTTCTAAACCGATAATTCATTCTTGAATTATCGAAAATTTACGTAAAGTCTGCAGAAACCAAGCGGTAAAATTTTTCGGGGCGTGGGGGGCTTTTTCAAAAAAGCCCCCCCTAAATCCTAACATAAACTATCTCCCCAACCAATCAAAATCCGAATTTCAAAAACATCAACGGAGAAAAATATGTCAAAAAGCAAGAAAACGATAATATTTGTCAGTCGGCTCGATGCCGATTGCTCGCTCGGCGCGAATCTTTTGTGTGAGCTTGCGCCCGTTTTGGCTCGCAAATATGAAAATTTAAATGTTATTATTGTCGGCGGCGGTTCGGAATATCCAAAAATTAAAGCCCGCGCCCATAAAATCAACTTAAAAATCAACCAAGGGTTGATAAATTGCGTTGGAAGGAGCGATAACCCGAGCAAATATTTTGCCGAAGGTGCGCTTTTTGTGGGAGTTTCACGTGCGGCACTCGAGGCGATGGCACACGGACGTGCAGTAATTTTGCTCGGAAACGAGGGGTATCTCGGTCTGCTTGATGAAGAAAAAATAACACGCGCCAAGCAAACGAATTTTACGTGCCGAGGATTTGGTGAGGGTGATGTTAAGCGTTTACTGTACCTTGAGATTTGCCGATATTTTGATGCACCGCAATCGGAAAAGGAGATGCTCTCGCGCCTTTCAAGACGGATAGTGCAGGAGTGCTACGGCGCCGAAAAAATGGGTATTGAAACACTTAAATTTTACGAAAAAACAATCTCGCGCTTTTCTAAAATGCATCCCTTAAAAATTGCACTTTGCGGCTACTACGGGCACGGGAATTTTGGTGATGAGATCATTTTAAAAACCGTTTTGGAGCAAATAAGTAAAGCAAATCCCCGTGCCGAGTCACATATTTTAAACCCTCAAAAGCCGTTGCTATGCTTAAAAAATCTTTGGCGCGCGGATCTTTTTATCTTTGGAGGCGGCTCACTTTTGCAAAATGCGACCTCAAGCGCGTCGCTTTTGTGCTATTTGAGTGTTATTCGCGCCGCATCACTTCTCTGCCGCCGCAGAATAATGCTTGCCAACGGATTTGGACCGATCGTGGACTGCGAGATTCCGCGTAAGTTGTTGATAAGGGAGCTTGCAAGCGCAATAAATACCCTTAAATTTATAAGTGCTCGTGATAGTGATGCTCAAAAAGAGCTGAAAAATCTTCTTCCGAAAAGAAAAATTCACCTTGTTCCCGACCCCGCGCTTTTGGAATTTGCCAAGCTTGATAAAAATACATTGAAATGCCCACAAACCCTTGAGCGCACTGCATTTTTCGTCTTTTCACCGCATTCGCGCGGACTCAAAAATGCGCATATTTCTCCCAAAAATCTTGCCGCCTTCTTGCGCCGCTTATCAAAAGAGTATCACGCGAGGGCGGTCATAACAGTATTGAACGAAAATGAAGATCTCGATCTTGCAAGGAGCGTAAAAAAAGAGATTTCAGATGCTGAAATCGTTGTTCCAAAATCTGTGGAGGAGGTTGGGAGTTATTTTTACAATGCAAAATTCATCATTTCTCAACGCTATCACGGAACAATGCTTGGCGCTGTACTCGGAGTGCCCGTCTTGGCACTTTCCAAAGACCCCAAAATGCATAGCTTGTGCAAGGATTTTGCCCTGATTCCGCCAAGCGATCCCGAAATATTGAGGCATCCCGTTGCGGTTGACAATAAAATTGTTCAAGTTTTGAAAAACCACATTGAAGCTTCATCGAAAACTCAACTTAAAGTTGGTAAATTTGTCGCACAGCTTGGTGGTTTTGATTATATATTGGGCATTTAGAAGCGAAAATGTGGGCATGTAAAAAATTTATTTAAATAGGTCTGCAAAGTTCGCTCAGATTCAAAATTCAAGGGTATATTTTTATAAAACAAAGCGTATCTATGCTCAATTTTTTATTGCATTTTTTCAAAACATCTGCTATAATAAAAAGGAAAATAATAGAATATACTCTAATTGATTAAATTTTTTGGTTTTGGGAGGAATTTATGAAGATAATTAAGGTGAAAAATTACGA
This sequence comes from Eubacteriales bacterium, assembly GCA_045125655.1. Taxonomy (GTDB): domain Bacteria; phylum Bacillota; class Clostridia; order Oscillospirales; family CAG-272; genus RGIG4608. The sequence continues at coordinate 2,143 of JBGVNP010000042.1, forward strand.
GGAAATGAGCGAAAAAGCATTTGAATTTGTTCTCGAGGTTGTAAAAAACAAGCCCGATGCTGTTTTGGGACTCGCAACGGGATCAACTCCACTTGGACTTTACGCGAAAATGGTTGAGGATCACAGAGAAAATGGCACGTCCTACGCGGAATGCCGCACAGTCAATCTCGACGAATATGTGGGACTTGACGCTAGCAGCGATCAGAGTTATGTTCATTTTATGAGGGAAAATCTTTTCAATCATATTGATATAAAGCTCGAAAACACACATATTGAAAACGGAAAAGCCGAAGACAAGGAAGCTGAATGCGCGCGCTATAATGCACTCCTTGACGAGCTTCGTCAGGATATTCAGGTGCTCGGCATCGGCTCTAACGGACATATCGCATTTAATGAGCCCGGCACACCGTTCGACTCTGTGACTCATGTAGTAGATCTCGCAGAAAGCACCATCAAGGATAATTCAAGACTCTTTAATTCTATTGACGAGGTTCCCCGTCAGGCATTTACAATGGGATTTGCAAACATTATGAACGCGAAAAAGATTCTTATCCTTGCTAACGGTGCAGGCAAGGCATACGCTATTGGAGAGCTTGTCAACGGAGAAATCCGCGAGGAGATCCCCGCGTCCATTCTTCGCAATCATCCCGATTGCACACTCATCTGCGACGAAGCCGCAGGGGCTAATATATAAAATTGGGAATTTAGCGCGAAGTTAGTTTGTGAAAAGAATAATGTTCTTTTTGAAAAAAAGAACCAAAAACCTTTTATAGAGCTTCGCGCAAGTAGCCATACACGCGTGTCCGTCGCTTTGCTCCAAGATCCTTCAGTCGTTGCGCCCGACGACTTTAGTCGTCATTCTCGAGCGTAGCGAAGAATCTTGGGCGCAACTCCTTCAAGGATGACGCGCGTGGTTTGTGCTGATTTGGCAAAATTTCGCGCAAATCGTTCCGCGCGAGATTCTATCGCGCCCTTGTGTCATTCTGGAGGGAGCATAAGCGACCGATAGAATCTCGGTACGGACACAAGGGCAGCTCCAGAATGACAACGCGCGGAACATAACGTTTTTCTCGCCA
>JBGVNP010000043.1:0-22866 GCA_045125655.1 Eubacteriales bacterium
TGAGGGTGAGGAATGGGTGCTTAAGGACGTATCCTTTAAGATAAAGGCAAGGGATACTGTTGCATTCGTTGGATCAACCGGCTCGGGTAAGACAACAATTCTCTCGCTTATCTGCCGTAACTACGATATTCAAAAAGGACAGATCCTTATTGACGGAATAGATATTAAGGATATAAAAATTTCTTCACTTCGCCGTCACTTCGGACAGATGCTTCAGGACGTATTCCTTTTCTCGGGTACGATCCGCTCAAACATCGTGCTTCGCGAGGACAGCTTTACTGATGAGGAGATAATGGCGGCTTGCAGATACGTTAATGCCGACCACTTTATTGACAAGCTCAAGGACGGTCTTGATGAAGAGGTGCGCGAGAGAGGTAACAACTTCTCTGCAGGTCAGCGTCAGCTCCTTTCGTTCGCAAGAACTGTTATTCACAAGCCAAGCGTTATGATACTTGACGAGGCGACCGCTAATATCGACACCGAAACGGAGCTTCTTATTCAGGATTCTCTTGAAAAGATGATGAATATCGGTACTATGCTTATAGTTGCACACCGTTTGTCAACTATTCAACATGCGGACAATATCATCGTTCTTTCTCACGGTGAGATCATAGAGCAGGGTAATCATTTCGAGCTTCTTGCTAAGCGCGGAAGATATTACGATCTCTATATGCTCCAATATCAGAAGGAGCAGCTTCAGGGCAAATGATAAATTAAAGCCGATAATCGACTGATTATCGGCTTTTTTGCTTGACTTTTTTATTTAGTAGGTTTATAATAGATATATACATATATTTGGAGGTAATTATGAGCTATAAGATTTTTGAATATGATCCCGCGCTTAAGCCCTTTGAGAGCGATATTGAACTTAGAATGAATAATTACTACAACAAAAAAAGGGAGCTTGTTGGAGATAACGGTAAGCTTGTTGATTTTGCAAACGGTCATCATTACTTTGGCTTTCACAAGGTAGAGAACGGTTGGGTTTACCGCGAATGGGCGCCCGCCGCGCACGAGATTTATCTTATGGGCGATTTCAACGGCTGGGACAGATGGTCGCACCGAATGAACAATATCGGTAACGGCATATTTGAAATATTCATTTGGGGTAGGGAAACTCTTTGGGACGATTGTCGCGTTAAGGTTATCGTTAAGCATTACGATAGATATCTTGAAAGAATTCCCGCATACTGTAAGAGAGTTCTTCAAAATCCTTACGATCATACATGGGCGGGAGCTATCGTTGACGAGCCCGAATATATCTGGCAGAAGAAAAATTTCAAGCCCCAGAAAAAGCTCTTTATATATGAAACTCATATCGGTATGGCTCAGGAAAAGGAGGCCGTTGGCACTTATAATGAGTTTACCGATTACACTCTGCCAAGAATAAAGGAGGCAGGGTACAACACCATTCAAATAATGGCTATTATGGAGCATCCTTATTACGGCTCATTTGGATATCAGGTGTCCAATTTCTTTGCCGCATCCTCGAGATTCGGCAAGTGCAACGAGCTTAAGCGACTTATAGATACAGCTCACCAGATGGGAATTGCGGTGCTGCTTGACGTGGTGCATTCGCACGCAGTAAGCAATACTGCGGAGGGTATTGCCGAGTTTGACGGTACTGTTACCCAGTATTTCCACGCAGGTAGCAGAGGAGATCATCCCGCTTGGGGAACAAAGCTCTTTAACTATGACAAGCCCGAGGTCATTCATTTCCTTCTTTCCAATCTTAAGTTTTGGATGGAAGAATATCATTTTGACGGATTCCGTTTTGACGGCGTGACCTCAATGCTTTATCACGATCACGGTCTTGGTACTGCATTTACCGATTATTCTAAATATTTTTCACTTAATACCGATACTGAAGCGGTTACCTATCTTCAGCTTGCGGCTGAGCTTATTAAGGAGTATAATCCTAATGCGATTGCGATTGCCGAGGATATGTCCGCGATGCCCGGCATGTGCCTCCCTATTGAGGATGGTGGTATTGGATTTGATTACCGACTTGCGATGGGCTCGCCCGATATGTGGATACGCCTTTCAAAATGTCGCGATGAGGATTGGAGTATGTGGCACATCTGGTGTGAGCTTACGGGCAGACGTCCTCACGAAAAGTATATTGGCTACGCGGAATCTCACGATCAAGCGCTTGTGGGTGACAAGACGCTTATCTTCCGTCTTTGCGATGCGGCGATGTACACCGATATGGGTAAGTGGTGTCAGAATCACATAATTGATCGAGGAATGGCGCTTCACAAGATGATACGTCTTATCACTATGTCCCTTGGCGGTGAGGGTTATCTCAACTTTATGGGTAATGAATTCGGTCATCCCGAATGGATAGACTTCCCGAGAGAGGGCAACGGTTGGTCTCATTTCTACTGCCGCCGTCAGTGGCACCTCGCAGATGATGAAAACCTTAAATACAGTGATCTTTTGGCGTTTGACAGGGAAATGCTCAAGCTCGCAAAGGAATACCGTATTTATGAAAAAGAGCCACATTGGCTTCAGATAGACGATGACAACAAGATAATGATGTTTGAAAGAAACGGACTTATATACGTGTTTAACTTTAATCCCACACAGGATTTTTGGGGATACAATCTCAAGATGCGCTTTAAGGGTGAATATAAGGTCGTATTCTCGACCGACCGTCACGAATTCGGCGGTTGGGACAGACCGAGCGAGACCTATGTTTATTCGACAAATGAATTTAAGGAATTTCCGATATATCTTCCCGCAAGAACAGCTATTTGTTTAAGAAGAGTTGTGAAAAAGTAAAAAAAGAGAACCGCTTGGCGAAAGCCAAGCGGTTTTTTGTAGGTTAATCTTCTTTCTTTTCAAATGTGGCTGATACCTCTTTGAGAAGCTCTCGTATGGGCAGATGCTGGGGGCAGGAGCTTTCACACGCGCCGCACTCGATGCACGTAGTAGGCGAGCCGCCATCCTTGGTTAGTGTGCGGTAGTATGAGTTATAATTCCACGCATTCCAGATCTTTTTGCCGTTATAACAGGTGAAGAGGTCGGGGATTTTAATACCCATAGGGCAGCCGTCAGCACAATAGCGGCAAGAGGTACACTGTATTGCGCCGAGTGATTTTATAGTTTCAAGTACCTCGAGAATTGCGCGAAGCTCTGTATTATTTATCGGCTTGAAATCCTTCATAAAGCTAACGTTATCGTTTATCATCTCCATATTTCCCATACCCGAAAGAACCATGAATATGCCCTCAAAGCTTGCGGCAAAGCGAATGGCGTAGCTTGCGGGGGATGCATCTCCGAGTTTTTCAAAAACCTTTTTGGCAGGTTCGGGGAGATTTACGAGATGTCCGCCCTTTACGGGTTCCATAACGATGATGGGCTTTTTATGTATGCGGCATATCTCATAGCATTCTCTTGACTGAACGGAGGGATCTTCATAATCGGCATAGTTGAACTGTATCTGAACTACGTCGATTTCGGGGTGGTCCATAAGTATCTGATTAAGAAACTCCGCATCATCGTGGAAGGAGAATCCGACGTATTTTATCTTGCCCTCTGCCTTAAGCTCCTGCGCTATCTCAAATGCTCGGCAGGACTGATATTTGGGATATAGTCCCTTGTTTTGAGAGTGCATAAGATAAAAGTCAAAGTATTCCACGCCGCACGCTTCAAGCTGACGCTCAAAGGCGGGACGGATATCCTCCTCCTTTTCAAACAGATGGGGGGAGAGCTTATCCGTAAGCACGTAGCTTTCTCTCGGATAGCGGCTTGTGAGACACTCGCGAAGCGCAAGCTCGCTCTTGCCATCAAGATATCCCTGTGCAGTATCAAAATAGTTGAAGCCGTTTGCCAAAAAGGTATCTACCATTTTTGAAAACTCAACGGTGTCCACTTTATTATCTATCATAGGAAGGCGCATACAGCCAAATCCAAAATTCTTTTTTACCTTTGGAAAGCAGTTATTCATAATTTTCCTCCATTTTTTGGTCATAATCTATTTTACCATAGATATTTGAAAAAGTCTATATATACACAAAAAAATTACAAAAATGAATATTTTTGTGAATAAACGCTTGACTTATTCATAAAAAGGGGATATAATCGTCTTATATTTCATTATAGGAGGACAATTATGGCGCCACAGCTTTTTGGAATCGAACATATTTTATACATAATTATCAGTACAGCAGTAGCAAGCGCCGCACTGCTTTTAGCGAAAAGATATGCTAAAACGGAAAAATCTCAAATGATATTCTTAAAGGCATTGGCTACACTGCTTTTTATTGCAATTATGACCAACAGACTTTCTCAAGTATTTAGATACGAGGAGACAAGATGGTATCTTATTATTCCCGACAGCTTCTGCGGAATGACGAGCTTGCTTACAGCCCTCGCAGTTTTGTTTGGAAAGAAGGACAACAACGTTTATCATTTTATTTGGTTGCTCGGCTTGTTCGGTGGAATTTCTACCACTATATATGCATCCTACGTAGATCAGAACATATCGTTTTTCTATCTTCCGACCATTTCGGGCTTGCTTCATCACAGTCTTTCGGCAACCGTTGTCGTTGCACTTTTGATGTTCAAGCAGATTGATATAACCTATAAAAAGTGCTATTGCACCTTTTTTGGATTTACCACCTATCTCACGCTTGGCGCGTTTATGATGCAGACCTTTAATATGAGCGATGCATATCATATTGCAGAGCCATTAATTTCCGACACGCCTCTTATGGCTTGGGTAATGGCTCCTATGTATACGGTGGGATATGCTCTCGTTCTTTGGATAGTGGAGCTTATTAAGAAGAAAAAAAGGGAATAATATTGACTTTTTCTTTTGATTGGTATATAATAGATAAGATGTAAAAAACAGTACAGGAGAAAAACAGTATGATTTATGCACTTATCCTTTTTGCGATAACTTATGTATTGATCCTTGCTTTTAGCAAGTACCGTACATATATCGCGCTTGGTTCAGGTCTTATCTTTATTATTACAGGTATGTTATCTGTTAACAACGTTATAGATGCAATTGATTTTAACGTTCTTTTGATGATCGCAGGATCTATGGGACTCGTTCAGCTCTTTATTGATTCGAAAATGCCCGATCTTCTTGCAGAAATCATAATAAATAAGGTTAAAAACGTTCAGATGGCGGCAGTTGCTCTTGCTCTTTTTGCAGGTGTTATTTCCGCATTTGTCGATAACGTTGCAACTGTTCTTATGGATTGCTCCTGTTGCTCTTCAGATATGCAAAAAGCTTAATACCAATCCTGTACCTTTTATTATAGGTATTGCAGTATCCTCGAATCTTCAGGGTGCGGCAACTCTTGTTGGTGACACAACTGCTATTATGCTTGGTAGCGAGGCGGGAATGAGCTTCCTTGATTTCTTTTGGTACGAGGGTAAGCCCAGTATCTTCGTTGCGGTTGAGCTTGGCGCTATAGCTTCTGCGGTTATTCTTGCTTTCATCTTCAAAAAAGAGAAGCAGCCCATTCCCAAGCAGGAGGCAGTAACTAAGGTGACGGATTACGTTCCCACGGCGCTTCTCCTTGCAATGCTTGCGCTCCTTATAGGTGCATCCTTCATACCCAACAAGCCCGACATCACAAACGGTCTTATCTGCTGTGTTCTTCTCGTTATAGGTCTTGTATATAATTATATTAAAAACAGAACTAAGGAATCCGTTGTTGATCCCTTGAAGGCGATTGACTTTGAAACGCTTGGACTTCTTCTTGGCTTGTTCCTTATGATCGGCGGAATCAAGCAGCAGGGAGTTATCGCGGCTGCAGCAGAGCTTCTTAAGCAGCTTGGCGGCGGAAACGAATTCGTGCTCTTTACTGTTATCGTATGGTTTTCCGTTATTATCTCCGCATTTATTGACAACATTCCTTACGTTGCAACGATGCTTCCCATTATTACGGGTCTTGGAATTAATCCTACGCTTATGTACTTCGGTCTTCTCAGCGGAGCGACTCTTGGAGGCAACTGTACACCCATTGGTGCTTCTGCAAATATTACGGGTACCGCAATTCTTCGCAAAGAGGGATATGAGGTTAAGAACAAGGACTTCTTCCGCATTGGTATTCCTTTCACACTTGCTGCGGTCATCTCGGCATACATATACCTTTGGGTAGTTTACGGCATGCTTTAATTAAATATATAAAAAAGCACTCGTTGGAGTGCTTTTTTGTTGACAAAATCTAAAAAGTATTGTATAATTAAAATAGATAATTATGCTGAAAAGGAGAATCTGATGAAAAGAATAGTTTCTATTATTTTGATAATATTTACCGTGCTTGGTTTGTTTGCTTGCAATCAAACAGAACCACCCGTAAATAGCACCGGAAACGGTGGAAACAATATAATTAACGGTAATGCTACTACGGCTCCTATAGGTGGCGGATCGTCTAGCTCCGGTACGGGCACTACGGTTGGTGGCGGATCGTCTAGCTCCGGCACGGGCACTACAGTTGGTGGTGGATCGAGCACCAATCCTACCACAAGACCGGGAACAAGCACATCTATTACCGTTCCCAAGGAAGACCCCGATCTCAGTGGCTTCGATTCCGGAGAGCTTGGTGTATTCTATGAGCTTTTTAATTCTCAAAACCATATTACCTTTGATCTTGATATCAGCGACAGTGAATTGAAGAAGATTCAAAAGGATTATGAAAAATATAGTTCTATGGGTTCAAAGTCTCCTATTTATAGAATGGCTAATCTTAACGTTACAATCAGAAGACCCGACGGTACGGAGCTGTTTTTCTCCATTTCCGAGGTCGGCGTTAGAATGAAGGGAAACACATCAAGAACTAGCTTTTGGAATTCAAGCTCCGGAATGTACAACCTTGTGCATTTTAAGATAAGCTTCCAAGAAACGTTCGATGATGCCGAATACTATGGAAGTGAAGCAAAGACTTGGACTGATGATGCTGCCCGCAAGGAGCGTAAGAACAGAACCTTTGCAACACTTGAAAAGATAGATATGAGATGGAACAAGAACGATGATCCCACTTATATCAGAGAGCAGTATGCATATGATATCTATCGTGAGTTTGGCGTTCTTGCTCCTCACACAAATCTTGCATCCGTTGATATTGGTAACGATCACGCTGGAGTATGGCTTTTCTATGAGCCGATTGATAAGGCTTTCCTTGAAAAGAATCTTTCTCCCGAAGCGCTTGGCGGTGACCTTTACAAGCTCGGTTGGACAAGTGAGGGCGCAACCTTTACGTCTTTCAGCTCATACGGTGTTGAGGATGAGGATGCGGCAAAGTTCTACGTTTACGATCTCAAAACAAACAAAAAGACAAGCGATCATTCGTCACTTAGAAATCTTATAAACACACTTAATTCCAGCTCCTGCAACAAGAGTAGCTTTGCTTCGGTTGTTGACGTTGAAAATTTCCTTATGTTTGCGGCAGTATCCTATATGATGGGTAATCCCGACGACCTTAGAAATAACTATAATAACTGTTATATCTATTTCCGCGCAGATAACGGAAAAATGATGATAATTCCTTACGATATGGATAGAGGTCTTGGCGTTAATAAGGATTGGAATCCCTCGGGCGATCATATGACAACCGACAGCCCCTTTAGTGATAAAGCTATAGGTAATGGCAGCAAGCAAAAGAATCCGCTTTTCACAAAGGGTATTTTAAATGCTAACTTCTACAAGAATGAATACGTAGATGCACTTAGAACGGTTGCTTCAAGTGATATGTTTAAAATTTCTACCTTTGAAAATAGATTTAATATTGCAAAAAATCTTTATTTTTCCGATACAACACCCTCCAAAAAATATGATAATGCAGGTGGCCACTCATTTAAATTTGATTTAAGCAAATCAAACGGATCAAATATGTCCTTTAGTAATTACGTTACCAAAAAGGCGTCCACACTTGCAAAATATATTGATGGATACACCCCCGACATTGGTAGTGGCTCCGGCTCCGGTTCAGGTACTACCGAACAAAAAGAATGGGAATTGTATCTTCGTGGAAACTTTGATGATAATCAGTGGAGCAATTACGGCGGATACAAGCTCACCCATATTGGTGACGGTGTATATTCTATCACAGTAACCCCTAAATCCAGTTCAGGCGCTTCAGGCACGTTTAAGTTTAAGATATTTAATCAAAAAGAGAGCGGCGACCCTGCGTGGTATAACACTGTTGACGAGAGCAAGATTAATGCATCGTTTGAATATGAGGGTGGAAATAGAAATATTCAGGTTGAATTAGGAACTTACGTTATCTATTTTGACACTAAAACCGAAACAGTTTATTTTGAAAAGAAATAAGAAAATGGCGGTCATTGACCGCCATTTTTGTTTATATTCTTTTAACTACTTCTTTTGTACTCTTGATAATGCAATCTGCGGGATATACTCCGCGAAGGGGGGTGAGTGGATAGGCACTTGTATTTTTGCCCACCACTGTTCCAGGATTTATAACGGAGTTGCATCCAACGTCAGCACCGTCGGCAAGTATTCCGCCAATCTTACGAAGCCCTGTTTCGTATTCTATATCTCCGTGAATCACTATATTTTTGCCATCGCTCTTGAGGTTGGAGCATATAGTTCCTGCGCCCGTGTGTGCTTTGTTTCCGAGAATGGAATCACCGACATAATTATAGTGAGGTATCTTTGCCTCGTTGAGAAGAATGCAGTTTTTTAGCTCACTTGAATTGCCTATAACACAGTTTTCTCCCGTGATAACTCCACCGCGAATGAATGCACCGGGTCGCACCTCAGTGCCCGATCCGATTACGGTGGGTCCTTCTATCGTTGCCGTCGGGTATATTTTTACATTCTTACCAACAAGCACACCTTCGCTATAGAGGGTATAGCCCTCAAGGCCTTCCGAAACTATCTTTTTTGCGAGTTCTTTGATCTTGGGGAGCATCTCCCAAGGATATTCACACTCATTAAAAAGGGGAATAAGATATGGTGTTTGGCAATCAAAAAGGTCTTTGGTTTTTACTGATTTAATCAATGCCGTGTCCTCCCTCAAGAATTGTTTGGACTATCATTTCGGCATACTCGCGACATTTTTCTTCGGTTTCTGCCTCGATCATTACGCGAATGAGTGGTTCTGTTCCGCTTTGACGAAGAAGAACACGTCCGTTTCCGTCTATCATCGCTTCAACATCTTTTACTTTTTCAAGAACGTTTTTATCGCTCATTGCCTCGTCCTTGCTTTTTACGCGGACATTCTTTAAATATTGAGGGTAAACCACTACGTCCTCAACGAGTGATGAAAGTGTGGATTTGCTGTCGCAAAGCTCCTCGGTGACCATGATCGCGGTCAAAAGTCCGTCGCCCGTAGTGGCATATTTCTTCATAATTATATGTCCCGATTGCTCGCCGCCGAGGGAATAATCGTTATCCTGCATGCATTCCCAAACAAAGCGGTCGCCGACCTTAGTCTGAGCCGTTTTAATGCCGATTTTTTCAAGACTTGCAACAAATCCGCTATTTGACATAACTGTTGCAACAAGTGTATTATTATTGAGCATACCGCGTGATTTAAGACGTTTTGCGAGAAGATACATTATCTTATCACCGTCAACAACATTGCCCTTTTCATCAACTGCAAGGCAACGGTCACAGTCGCCGTCAAAAGCGAAGCCGATGTCAAGATGTTTTTCCTTTACTAGATTTGCAAGGCGTTCGATATGTGTTGATCCGCAATTGAGATTGATATTAAGTCCGTCGGGCTCGTCACCTATAACGTAGAGCTGAGCGCCGAGTGCTCCGAATACCGCTCTTGCGATGTACCAAGATGCACCGTTGGCGCAGTCAAGACCGATACGAAGCTTTTTATAAGAATTGGAGGCAAGAGAAATGAGATATCCGATATATCTGTTTCGTCCGCTTACGTGGTCGTGAATGGAGCCAATCTTATCCTTAGAAGGAAGGGGAAGATCGTCACCGTGAATTCCGAGTACATCGAGATTGCCGTCAAGATATGCCTCTATAAGCGCGGTTGTTTCATCGTCGAGCTTTTCGCCGTAGCGGTTGATGACCTTTATTCCGTTATCGTAAAAGGGGTTATGTGAAGCGGTAATCATAATACCGCAGTCAAAGCCGTCCATTCTTGTCACGTAGGAAACGCTTGGTGTGGTTGTAACGTGGAGCATATATGCGTCCGCGCCACTTGTTGCGATACCCGATGCGATGGCATATTCAAGCATATAGCTTGAACGTCGGGTGTCCTTGCCTATTACTATCTTGGGACGTCGTCCGAAATTCTCGCCGTGCTGAAGCTGAAGAGAATAATACCATCCGAGGAATCTACCCACTTTATATGCGTGCATTGAATCAAGCTCGATATTTGCCTCTCCACGGAATCCGTCTGTGCCAAAGTATTTATTTGCAAGGGGGGAGGTGAGAGTTCTCTTGAGGTCCATATCTTCTCGTATAAGCTCATCGCATGAGATTGAGAAAATATCTGCAATTTGAAGAATTTTATCTATTTGAGGAATCGTGTGATCCATCTCCCATTTGGAAACGGACTGGCGCGAAACGCCAAGAAGCTCTGCGAGCTTTTCTTGGGATATGCCCATACTGTTTCTGAGTTGAATTATTTTTTGTCCAATAGTCATAGTGCTCTCCTTTACAATTTTTTATTTCCAATTTAATTATACTAAATATTTATTAAAAATACAACCCTTTAGAAAAATATTTTTAAAGTTTTTGCAACTTGCGGTTGCAAAATGCGACAAAATTTCAAAAAATGATATTTTTTAATAAAAAGCGCGAGGAAAAATCAATAAAAATGTAAAGCACGCTTGATTACTTTGTGAGATGTTACTTAATATTTATTTACTGGCAACGGTGAATGATTCTCACCTCTGTCGCAAGCAAAATAGCGGAGATACAAAGTGTATCTCCGCTTGGATGAGTATAAAAAAGATGGATTCTCGCTTGCGAGAGGCTTTTTCTCGCTCCGCTTCCTTGCAAGCAGAGCGCGGGTAGCTCGAAAAAGAGCGAACCATATCCCGTTGCCGTGTGGCAACGGTGAATGATTCTCGCCTCTGTCGCAAACAAAATAGCGGAGATACAAAATGTATCTCCGCTATTTTGGCTGGGATAGATGGATTCGAACCATCGAGATGCCAGAGTCAAAGTCTGGTGCCTTACCGCTTGGCTATATCCCAATATTCACAATAAATGGATTATACCACAAAATCTGCCTGATGTCAATAATTAATTGTAAAAATGCTCAATTATTTGATCTCATTTATCCGATACTTTTTTCAACCATTGGGTGACTTAAGGATAAATACAAGTTATTGATTTTCTTATTTTGCCGTGATATAATGTGAGCATAAAGGCCTTTTAATTAAGTAAAAAGGAGAAAATTTATGGAAATTGGAAAGAAAATCAAGCAATTAAGATGCAAGGCGGGACTTACTCAGGAGCAGCTTGCTTCAAGACTTGGGATCAGCGCTCAATCAGTATCAAAATGGGAAAACTCAATTACTATGCCCGATATAACGCTTTTGCCTTCACTTACGGGTGAGTTGGGAGTTAGCATAGACGAGCTATTTGATCTTACTGTCAATCAAAGACTTCAAAGAATTGAAAAGCGCATTGATATTGAGGAAGAATTTCCAAGTGATATTTTTAAAGAATACGAGTCTTTTTTAGAGGAACAGCTCATAGAAAACGAGGACAAGACACGAGTGCTCAGTCTTCTTGCTCAGCTATATCGTCACCGCATGGAAGCCGATTCAAGACGGGTGAGCAAATATGCGCGTGAGGCAATCATGCGAAATCCGGAGAAGAAGGACTGTCAATGGCTTTTACAAAAAGCCGAGGGTGCAAGTATTTGGGACTGGAATATTGCCAATCATACGGCAGTTATTGATTTTTATAAAGAGGTTATTGAAAAAGATGCAGTAACTCCTAAAACACCGATGCCGTATTATGAGGTGATGGATAATCTTATAGCGGATCATAGAACAAAAGAGGCGAGGGAATATTTAGAGGCGTATAAGACCTTGCCTGCGCACAGACCATTTTTGATTCCCGTTTATGAGGCACAGATAGCTCTTGCGGAATATGACGAGAAGGCAGCAGATACAATAATGCAATCCGCATTGGATCAATTTGCAGAGCATAGCGGATTTTTGTTTGAAACAGCGCAATACTATGCAAGAAAGTGTGAATACTACAAGGCAATAGAGTTTTATGAAAAATCTTGGCAGCTTGACAAGGACAAGCTCCCACGCTACACTGATGCGCTTCACGGTATGGCTATCATTTATAAAATACTCGGTGACGTTGAAAAAGCAGAAGAAACATATGACCGAATGATTTATTGCATAAAGCATGAATGGGGATATGCGGATGGAGATGCTGCTGTGACCGAGGTTGAAAATGAAAAGGCACTTTTGAAGAAATAATCTATATAGCAGGGCATATTATGTGCTCTGCTTTTTTTATGAACATGCTCAAAAATAATGCTTTACAAGAGGAGTAAAGTATGGTACAATGATTAAAATGGCGGATTATGGTGTTTGATTAATCTGCAATAATTAATTGGGAGATAAATGATGAATAAGGTTTTTAAAAGATTTGATATGAAGGCACCGCCCATAAGACAAAGACAGTGGTTAAGACCTGTTACTTGGGCACTCTCGTTTCCTTTTACTTTGTCACAAAAAACAAAGATAATCAAGACAAATTGTGAGGGCCTTAAGCCCCCGTATATTTTGCTTTGCAATCACAATGCATTCTATGATTTTATGGTGGCTACGCACGCGATTTTTCCTCACAGAGCAAATTACGTTGTTGCTATTGACGGATTTTTTGGTTTCCCCGGCAAAAAATGGCTTCTTCGCAACGTCGGTGGAATCTGTAAGCGCAAATTTACGACTGACCTCGTTCTTGTTCGCCAAATCAAGAGAGTTCTTAACAACGGTGACGTTCTTATTCTCTATCCTGAGGCAAGATACTCCGTTTGCGGAACACCCAGTGAGCTTCCCGAATCCCTTGGACAGATGTGCAAGATGATGAAGGTGCCCGTTGTTACACTTAAATGTGTTGGAAATCATTTGAAAACTCCTTTTTGGAATACTAAGGATAGAAAGATTCCCTATACTGAGGCGCACCTCACTCAGCTTTATACGGCAGAGCAGTTAAAGGAAGCAAGTGCAGAGGAAATTCATGCAAAGATTAATGAGGCCCTTGCATATGACGATTTTGCTTGGCAGAAGGAAAATAATATAAAGATCACTGTTCCTTATCGCGCTGAAGGACTGCACAGCGTGCTTTATCAGTGCCCCCACTGTAATACAGAATATGAGATGAGCAGTAAGGGTGATACATTAAGGTGCGAGCACTGTGGTAAGTCTTGGAAAATGACTGAGCTTGGCGAGCTTGTTGCGAACGAGGGTGAAACAGAGTTTTCGCATATTCCCGATTGGTACGAATGGCAAAGAGCCAACGTGCGCGCCGAGGTGAGAGAGGGAAGATACTGTTTCGAGTCAGAGTGTCACGTTAAATCAATGCCCGACGGAACGAGATTCTATGATATTGGAAATGGAACAATTATTCACGATCTTGACGGTTTCAGACTTAAGGGCAACGGAAAATACGGTGAATTTGAGATGGAGAGAAAGTCGGCAGGACTTGAAGCGTGTCATATTGAGTATAATTATCTCGGAAAGTACGGGGATTGCATCGACCTTAACACTCTTGACGATACATATTATATTTATCCTCACGCGGAAAAATTTTCGATTACGAAAATTGCTCTTGCTACGGAGGAAATTTACAGAATGATTAGAGAGCAAGCACCTAAACGCGCTCCCAAAACTACTACCGCGCATAAAGCGGATGCATAAAAAAGAGAAATAGTCCTCAAATTGAGGGCTATTTTTTCTTAAAATGTAAAAAATTACCAAAAATTACCAATAAAGTTTGGTTAATATTTGTTTTTCTTTTATCTTGCAATTATTGGTAAAATATGGTAAAATATTACTGTCAAAATTTACCAATTAAAAGGAGAAAAGAAATGAATAACACAAAAATTCTTATTGCGGATGAAAATTTATCCATGAGATATGAGCTTGCGGAGGGCTTAAGAGAGCAGGGATTTTCCAATATTTATGAGGCACAGAACGGCGAGGAGGCGGTCAATATGATAGCAAGCATTTCGCCAGACGTAGTTATAATTGACGTTTTACTTTCAAAGCTCGACGGGATCGGTGTTATAAGACAAGTGAGAGCGGAGCTTGCAGAAAATGCTCCCACGTTTATTGCTACCTCACAGCTTGGAAATCACAATATGCTCCTTGAAGCCAATAATGCGGGTGCCTCTATGTGTATGATAAAGCCGATAAATGCCGAAAGTCTTGCTTGTCACATTGAAAATCTTTTGCCCACAAGCGCGGTTTTTGGCTCGGTAGATAATGATGATTATGGCGCGAACGATATTGAAGCGCAGGTTACAAAGATAATCCATCAGATAGGCGTTCCCGCGCATATCAAGGGTTATCAGTATCTCCGCACTGCCATTATTCTTACCGTTAACGATGGGGAGATAATCAATTCCGTTACAAAGATTTTGTATCCAACAGTTGCAAAAAAGTACCGCACGACAACGAGCCGTGTTGAGCGCGCGATCCGTCACGCGATCGAGGTCGCTTGGGATAGGGGCGACGTTGAGGTGCTCAACTCCTATTTCGGATATACGGTGCAGGTCAACCGCGGAAAGCCGACCAACTCGGAGTTTATTGCGATGATTGCCGACAATTTGAGATTAAGATATAAGATGCTTGTTTGATATATGGATGGGAAAAGCACTCGCAGGTTGCGAGTGCTTTTTGTTAGGAAAACAATATTATACTAATCTTCCTTGACAAAATTTTCAAACGGTGGTAGAATATTGATGAAATTCCTGACGAGGTTAAACGGAGAAAGTGTAGTATTATTATGAATAAAAAAGTACTTATCGGTATTATAGCATTGATTTTAGTGATATGTGCATTAACAGTTGTCATTGTGTCTTGTAATGATAGAAAAAGCGTAGTAGGAGTTTATCGTTGCGAAGTTGGAGATTATGAATATGTACTAGTTTTTGAAAAAGACGGAACATATCGCGAGGTACATACTGAATTTATAGGTACTTGGACTAAAGATAAGAATACAATAAACATCACCTATACAAATGCTTTGGGTGAACAACATAAAACTGCTTATATAGTAGGAGACGGTGTAGGAATTATTTCTGGAAGTAAATTTTATGAAAAGGTAAAATAAAATCCCTGCCGAGGTTGATTTATGTATATTGCTTTAGATGAACACAACAATAGAATATGCATAGAAGACGCAGAAAAGGGTAGAGATTATTTTTGCCCCGCGTGCCATGCACCGTTAATTATAAGAGATGGTTTACTTAACGCTAGACACTTTGCCCATAAGTCAGGTTGTTGTGAAGATACTTGGAATTATGATATGTCGGAATGGCACCGAAAAATGCAGAGTTATTTTCCTGAACACCAAAGAGAAGTAGTTGTTAAAAAAGGGAATAGGGTACATAGGGCAGATGTCTTGGTTGATAAAACTGTTATAGAATTTCAACACTCACCGATTTCTACATATGAGTTTGTTGATCGTAATGATTTTTTTATGTCATTAGGGTATCGAGTTGCTTGGGTAATTGATGTTAGTGAGCAATACGAATCAGAAATGCTCTACTTTAGCTCTGATGAAAATCACAATCTTATGAGGTGGAAATATCCGTTTAGATATCTCTCTTGGGGAAACAACCCGAGGGATTATGACAAGAAATATTCGTTGTGGCTCTATTTTGATAACGAATGTGAGATTATCAATAAAGTAATTTGGTCAACAACTGATGAAAACGATAATGCTACATTTAAAAGAATTGTCATATCTGATTTTAGTATAGATTTTGATGAACCTTTAGATGTAAATGAATTTTTTATGTCCAAACGCGATTTTACTAAACAAATTATTCGCAAGCTCAATTCAGAACACAAATATACTATTAGGTATTGCGGTGTTAAAGGTAAAGGTAAAGATGCATATGTCTGCCCGTTGACTAATGAGTTCGGTTTGGATTTGTTTGGAGATGATGGATGTATTTATTGTCAGTATTGCTATATGATGATTCAAAAAAAGCGACAAGATGAAAAAACACAAACCGCAGTATATTGTTCTTATCCTGAAATAGCGCGAGAAGGTGTGGAGGACTTTAAGGATGAAGACTTCTATGTTGCTGCGGATGTATATGACATTTAATCATTAAGGTTTGAATTTAACAATAAGAACGCCTAAGAGCTTCGTAACTCGAAAGAGTACGACGCTCTTATTTTTATCTAAGGAGGTAAATATGGAGATAGCGGTTATTGAGAAAAAAAGAGGTTGCCCGCGCAGACGGAGGAGAGCTTGCGCGATGCCTTTCAGTGTGCTTAAATCAAAACAAAAGGACGAGCTTTGGCTCGTCCTTAAAATTTGAGTGTAATTAATTTAAAAGCACCACGCTTGCGATGGCGAAGTAGATGAGCAGTGAAACTGCATCGACGATTGTGGTTATGAAGGGGCTTGCCATTACTGCGGGGTCGAGTCCGATCTTCTTTGCCGCTACGGGAAGGGCACAGCCGACTATCTTTGCCACAAGCACCGTCAAAACAAGTGTGAGAGATACGACGATATTTGCTTCTATTGATACCTCGTTATGGAAAAGAAGGTTATCAACGAGTATTATCTTGATAAAATTGCACACGGACAAAACTGCTCCGCAAAGGAGTGCAACGCGCGTTTCCTTCCAGATGATGCTCCAGATATCACTATTTTCAATCTCACCGACTGCAAGACCGCGGATAATGGTTACTGATGACTGACCACCTGAGTTACCGCCCGTACCCATTAGCATTGGAATGAATGCTATAAGTGCGGGAATAGCTGCGAGCTTACTTTCAAAGCCGGCGATGATCTGTCCCGTGAAGGTCGCTGAGAGCATGAGAAGGAGAAGCCACGGGATTCTCGTTTTCCAAATTTCCAAAACGCCTGCGCGCATATAGGGTTTATCACCCGGCACGATAGCCGCCATCTTTTCGATGTCCTCGGTTGCCTCTTCTTCGATAACGTCAAGCGCGTCGTCGACAGTAACGATACCTACAAGGCGGTTTTCCTTATCAACGATTGGGAGCGCGAGCATATCGTATTTTTGGATCATTGCAACAACTTCCTCTTGAGTATCAAGAGTGTTGGCGCAGAGGATCTCGGTTTCCATTATATCTCCGATAAGATCATCGGGTTTAGCAAAAATCAAGTCCTTAAGAGAAACGATGCCCTCGAGCACACGGCTTTCGTTTGTAACGTAAGCAACGTAGACTGTTTCCTTATCAAAGCCCTTTTTGCGTATATTATCGATAGCTTGTGAAACTGTCATTCCTTTGTGAAGGTCGATATATTCGGCGGTCATAACACTGCCCGCGCTATCCTCGGGATATGAAAGGAATTTGTTTATAAGATCTCTTGTTTCGGGGCGCGAGAGCTTAAGGATTCTCTTTACTATCATAGCGGGTAGCTCTTCAAGAATATCGACCGCGTCATCGACGAAAAGGTCCTCAATGATCATTGAAAGCTCGGAGTCGCTCATCCTGTTTATCAAGCTCTCCTGAAGATCAAGCTCCATAAACGAGAATATGCCTGCTGCGGCATCCTTTTTGAGCATACGGAATGCGCTTAGCATAAGCTCGGCGGGAAGGGATTCAAGATATTCTGCGGCGTCTATGTCGTTAAGCTCGTCTATACGGCGCATGAAATCTGCATATTTTTTGTCTAAGAGCAGGGAATTAAGCTCTTCAAAAATTTCATCTCTGTTTTCCATATCATACCCTCCTTTTTAAAAAATCTGCATTGCTAAATAATTTTACTCCTTTTGTTTATTAAAGTCAACTATGTTCACAATAATTTTAAAAAAATATAAAAAAAGACTTGATTTTTTATAAGGAATATGATACAATACCATTTGTTGAACGCCGGTGTGATGGAATTGGCAGACGTGCTGGACTCAAAATCCAGTGGTAGCGATACCGTATCGGTTCGACCCCGATCACCGGCACCAAACAAAACAGACCAAACCGTGAGGTTTGGTCTGTTTTGTTTCTTGAGAGATTTTACGGAGAACCTGATGTTTGCTTGCAAATATCAGGTTGCGTTTGAAAATAAAATTTAATTGCCAACGCTCGCGCAAACGTGAGTTCGTTACCCCGATCACCGGCACCAAACAAAAACCGAACCTTGAAGGTTCGGTTTTTTCTTTTTTTATAAAAAATAAGCTCGCTACGCGAACTGAACGTAGTTTGCTTTGGATGCGGATTTGTTATTTTATTAAACATTATATTGCATTTATGAACGCTATTCTCGTTTTTATACCTATAAATCATGTAGCTAATTTGTGCATTGTGCTGAAATTCACGAAAATAATCAAAATTTAATTGTCATATTGTTCATATTGTGTTACAATATAATTTACCAAATTATGAAAATTAATTTTCAAAAAGGAGAAAATTTTTATGAGAAAGTTAAGTAGAATCTTAGCTCTCGCACTTGTGATGATCATAGCAGTCTCTATGATGACTATGTTCGCGTTCGAAGCAAGTGCGGCGACAACAAGAACTATTTACTTCAAACCCAATACTAGTTATTGGGATCAAGCTAATGCTGTTTTTTATGCATGGACTTGGGGTGGTAGTTCAGCGGATGAATGGGTTAAATTTGAAAAAACATCTGTTAACGGTATTTACTCCGCAGTAATTCCCTCTGATAGAACAGGTATGAAATTGCGCAGATTTAATCCTAGTGACACATCTGCACCTCATTGGAATAGTGCATGGAATGAAACTGGTGATTTGACCATAACTTCTAGCAAAAATATGTTTACTATGTCCAGCTGGTCAGGTGGTTCTTGGAGCTATTATTGCAATAATAATCATACTTGGAACAGCGGCACAGTAACAAAAGCGGCAACCTGTTCCGCAACAGGTACTATGAAGTACACATGTACAAAGTGTAGTGCCACAAAGAATGAAGCGATTGAAAAAATTGCTCATAGCTTTAGCGGAGCTTCTTGTACTGTTTGTGGCACGGCTAATCCCGATTATTGCGCGCACTCAAGCAAGACAGAGGTTAATACAGCTACTTGTACAACAGCAGGTAAGCATTACTTTGACTGCGATAACTGTGATGAGATTTTTGATGAAACATCGGTCGATGCTCTCGGTCACAATTATGTGAACGGCGTTTGCTCACGTTGCGATCTCATTATTACATATTTTGTAAACAGTGCTAAATGGGAAAACGTAAGCGCTCACATGTGGATTGAGGGCGGTGAAGGTACTACATGGCCCGGAAATGCAATGACAAAGACGGGCGATACAGTAAACGGATTTGACGTTTACTATATTGAGTCTGCAACTGCTTACGCTAATATTATTTTCAACAATAACAATGCAGGATCTCAAACCGCAGACCTCAAATTGGCTCCCGGTCAGTATTATAATCTCAGTGATAATACTTGGTACGGTAGCCTTGATGCTATCCCCGAGCTCGATCCTCTTGCAACAGGAAATTTCCTTGTTGGCTCATTCAACGGTTGGAATACAACTCTTAATGAATTTAAGCTTGATAAGGAAGGCGGTTCAACGTCTTACGTCAGCATCGAGCTTGAAGAGGGTGCAAAAATTGAATTTAAGGTTATGTTTGACGGCATATGGTACGGTTCAAACACTGCATTTACTTCGGAAACTGCAAGCGGTGATTTTTCAAATTCTGTTTCTGGTAATGCAACCTTGACAGCTCTTTGCAAGGGTACATATGTATTTGCCCTTACAGACAAAACTCTCAAAGTGACATTTGTTTCTCACACTCCCGGCGCGGCTGCGGATTGTGAAAATGCTCAGGTATGTACAGTTTGCGGTACACAACTTGCAGATAAGCTCGGACACAATATCGTAGTGGATAAGGCAGTAGATGCAACTTGCTTGAATACGGGTCTCACAGCAGGTGAACATTGTACGAGATGTGACTACAAGGTAGCGCAAAAAGTTGTTGATGCTCTTGGACACAATCTTGTTGGTGTATTAGGTAAGGCAGCAGATTGCTTGAATGATGGCTACACCGCATACAAGGATTGTTCACGTTGTGATTATATAGAAGGCAAGGAAACAATTTCTGCACTCGGACACGATATGGTAACTGATAAAGCAGTCGCACCCGATTGCTTAAATACGGGCCTTACAGAGGGCTCACACTGCTCAAGATGCGACCATAAGGTAGCACAGAAAGTAGTTGATGCACTCGGACACGACATGGTAACTGACAAAGCAGTTGCACCCGATTGCTTGAATACAGGTCTTACAGAGGGCTCACACTGCTCAATATGCGACCATAAGGTAGCACAAGAAGTAGTTGACGCGCTCGGACACGATTACAAAGCAGTAGTAACTGCTCCTACATTTGATGCAGAGGGTTATACAACGCACACATGCTCAAGATGTAGTGACTCTTACAAGGATTCTTACGTAAATGCACTTGTTGCAGTAGCAACAGTGAACGGCGTTAGATATGAAACACTTACTGAAGCAATTGCAGTAGGCGGTGAAATAATTCTTCTTGAGGACGTTGTTCTTGAAGGTTCTCTCGTAATTCCTGCAGGCAAGGTTGTAACACTTAACCTTGACGGTCATACAATCAGCCAGTCCAAGGAATGCGTAGGATCATATTCAATGATCGAAAATAAGGGAACTCTTGTTATCACAGGTAACGGTAAGGTCTCCTTTACTGATACAAGCGCAGGCGATCCTACATTCGGTTGGGGATCATACACAATCTACAACACGGGAACTCTCGTAGTTGAAAACGGTACTATCGAGCATCTCGGTGAGCAAGCGTTCGCAACTCATATGATCTGCGCGATCTTCCAGTATTCCGGCTCAACAACTATTAACGGTGGTGTTATTTCGACTTCTGCATACCGTTCCGCTCGTCTTTGGATGGGTGAAATGGTAATCAACGGTGGTGAATTTGACGGTCAGCTTTGGGTACAGTCAGTTGATAGCACCTCAAAGCTTACAATAAATGGCGGTACATTCGGTCCTAACGGACGTGACGGCTCATCCGTATTCGTTGATTGCGGTTCTAACAATACGGTAGAATTTAAGGTTACAGGCGGTAACTTTACAACAAAGATCGGTTGCAACGATGCAACCAGATTGACAGGCGACCGTATCATCGGTGGTTCTTTCTCCGCTGCTGCAGTATCCGGCACCAACAGTGCACTCATTGCAGAGGGATATATCTTTAATGAGAACGGTAACGTTATAAAGGAAGTTCATCAACATTCCTATAATAAGGTAGTAACTGCTCCCACATGTTTGGAAGAGGGTTATACAACTTATACATGTGATTGTGGTGATGAATACGTATCCGATAAGGTTGACGCACTCGGACACGATATGGTAACTGATAAAGCAGTCGCCCCCGATTGCTTGAATACAGGTCTTACAGAGGGCTCACACTGCTCAAGATGTGACCATAAGGTAGCACAGGAAGTAGTTAAAGCACTCGGTCACACTGAGGTCGTTGATAAAGCGGTAGCAGCTACTTGTACAACATCAGGTCTTACAGAAGGTAAGCACTGCTCAGTATGTAACGAAGTTCTCGTTGCACAGACAGAGGTTAAAGCACTCGGTCATACTGAGGTGGTAGATAAAGCAGTAGCACCCACATGTACTGCAACAGGTCTTACAGAAGGTAAGCACTGCTCCGTATGTAAGGAAGTTTTCGTCAAGCAGGAAGTAGTTGAAAAGGTAGCTCATACTCCTGCAGATGCAGTAGTTGAAAACAAGGTTGAAGCAACTTGCAAGGCAGAAGGCTCTTATGATAGCGTAGTTAAGTGCTCTGTATGTAGCGCTGAACTTAGTCGTGAAAGAAAGACAATCAGTAAGCTTGCTCATACTGAGGTTACTATTCCCGCTACAGCGGCAACATGTACTTCTACAGGTCTTACAGAAGGTAAGAAGTGCTCAGTTTGTCAGACGGTAATAGTTTCTCAAACAACTATAGATGCTCTTGGTCACACAGAGGAGATTATTCCCGGTACAGCGGCAACATGTACTTCTACAGGTCTTTCAGAGGGTAAGAAGTGCTCCGTTTGTGAAGAGATTCTTGTAGCACAGAATGAGATTGCTAAGCTCGAGCATACATTTGTAAACGGTGAGTGTGCTTGCGGTGAACAGGATCCTCACTACACTAATCCCACAACACCCAATCCTGAGGATGAGTTTGAAAGTGATAACATCATAGTTAAAATTCTTAAGTTTATTTTGATGCTCTTCAAGACATTCAGAGCATTCTTTGGATCATTCTAATCAAATAATAAAATTAGCAGGCGCAATCGCGCCTGCTTTTTTCTATTATTAAAGCAGACAGCTCGATTCACCATTTTCAAGAGAATTGGAGTTGGTGGGGTAGTGGGATACATAAATTTTTTCAAAAAAACTATTGACAATATAACGTGTACCGTTATAAAATATTACTTGCTATCGTGTAAATTTTTAATGGACTGCGAGCTATGAGCATCACTTTTAGCTCAAAAAACTGAAAATTATTATAAATATATTATTTAAAACAATGGCAAGAAATTGCATAGGAGGTACAAGTATATGATAAAATTTGAATGTAGTTGTTCAATGGGTTCTCACAAAGCTCCCTTGGAGGGCTACGATATTTCATCTGGAGCTATAAATAATATACCTGAAATACTCAAGGATTACAGTAAAGTATATATGGTGGCTGATAGTAATACATATGCTGCTGCGGGAGAGGCT
>JBGVNP010000044.1:0-11721 GCA_045125655.1 Eubacteriales bacterium
GTTGTTAGCACCTGCGTTGTTTCAGCGTGTCATCCTGAGCGGAGCGAAGTTTTGCGAGGGAGCTTTAGCGAGCCGAGTAAAACCTGCACTTGTGCAGGGATCTATAATGGAGTTAGCACTACCTTTTTAAAGTAAAAGTTATTTTTTATAATTGATAAATAATACTTCGCCTTAAAGGGTTACATCAAATTATTTAGTAGATCCCTCTGCAAGCAGAGGTTTTAGTCGCTGCATTTCATTTTGCTCCCAAAACTTCGCTCCGCTCAGGATGACGAACAGACGTAACATTTCGCTATTAAGACTCCCCGACAAATCCAAATTTTTTCCCTACATAAATTTTTAAGGAGAACCGAAAAATGAGTGAAGAAAACAAGGGCAATCAGGTGTTGCAGGAAATAAACGAGCTTGGTACGGCGGACGCACCAAGCTCAAAGGAAAACGAAAGCGGAATCCACACGCTCACGATAATCGGTCAGATCGAGGGACATTACGTGCCCGATCAGAATCAAAAATCCACGAAATACGAGCACATTATTCCCCTCCTCGTTGCGCTTGAGCAAAGCAGTGACGTGAAGGGCGTTTTGATAGTTCTCAACACAATGGGCGGCGACGTTGAGGCGGGACTCGGAATTGCCGAGATGATCGCGTCAATGAAAAAGCCGACGGTGTCGCTCATTATTGGCGGCTCTCATTCGATAGGAGTACCAATCGCGGTGTCGGCAAAGCGTTCGTTTATAACTCCGAGCGCGACAATGACGCTCCATCCCGTGAGGATCAACGGACTCGTTGTCGGCGCGCCACAGACCTACAATTATTTTTCGGATATGCAGAAAAGGATAGTCGATTTCATCTGTCGCAACTCCCAAGCGATGCCCGATCACATCAATGAGATGATGATGCGCCCTGATATGCTTGCCACGGACGTTGGCACGGTGCTTGACGGCAAGCAGGCGGTGCTTTGCGGACTCATCGACCAGATCGGCGGACTCTCCGATGCCCTGTCCGCGCTAAAGGAAATGATAAATAAGGGATAGATTTGGATTTAGCGGTGAGTATAAAAAGATAGTTTAACTTAAAAAACGGGACGTCGAGGACGCCGTTCCCTACAATGACGGTGCTATTTTCAAGCAAAACAATAGACATATTACAAATAAAATAGCTATAATTGAACAAAAATCAACTTGTAAACTCGTAGGGGACGGCGTCCTCGACGTCCCGTTCTAAATTAAAACTTTATTCCCGATAAACCAAAATCAAAAACAAAAAAGACGGCGAAATTATCATTCGTCGTCTTTTTAATTGGTAAACGGTAATCTCCACGTTTCAACGGCAATCGAATATTTGAGCGATTGCGAGTCGGCACTAACGTCAATATCGGAGAGGCGCACTGTTTGTGCAACTCCCTCATAGCTTACCGTGGCTCTCCACTCGTCAGTTTTAACGAGAGATGTTCGGTAAACGGTAATATACTCATTCGTACCGGACGCGGTTGAGAGGTGGTTGACATCGAACGTATAGCTATAGTAGAGGGTATCCGAAACCTTTTCTATACAGTAATAAAGTCCGTGTGTATTGTTATGCGGGTCAAGAATGAATTTAAGGTTACCACCTGACACCTTCTGGTTTGAGTAAACCACCTTGTTTGATTTTAAATATCGGTGAAGCAAAACGTTGTTGTTGATGTTAAGGCCGTATCCTTTTTCTTCTTCCCACAAAATGAGTTGTGTTAAAGCCAAGTGATTTTCACCGAGGGGGGCTGCTTCCGTATCACCGCCGGGCAAAATCTGCTCGGGTGGATATTCAAACATATTGAGAGAAACACCAACGTTTTGCTCTTGTGCTTGAGGTGGAAGAGCTGAGTAGCTCCACGTTGCATACGCGCCGCCTATTGTGAAAATCATTACAAGGCACATTAGTAGGGATAAAATTTGAATCATCTTTTAAATCTCCTGTGCGCCATCAATAATTCTTACCGAAATAGAATTCAAGACGGTCGTTCTTTTCCTGCTGGATCATATGCTCAAGAATGGGTGTGGCAATTATTGCAATCAAAGCGAGAAGGATACACAACCAACCTACGGGTGATTGCATAAAGAGAACGAAGCTTCCTGCAAAGGGAACTTTTTCGCCCGTGTATATTGCTTTCATCTGTTCATAGAGAACGGGGAATCTGTCGGGCGCTTCAACCGCGTCACCCTGGAGCTTAAAGTGTCTGCAATCGGGGTGTCGCTCGTTCGGCTCTTCGATTCCAACAATTCTGTGAACTACCAAAATATCATCAACCTCATAAACAACGATGTCGTAGAGCTTGAGGTCCATCTCGTCGGGAAGCTTTACTGTTTGAATGAGGTCAAAGGTTTGAATCTGATTATCAAGACCGTTTTCCTCAAGATAGGTGTTCTTTTCGTGCTTTTTTGCCATTGAGCCGGTTTGTACTACCCTGTATATGGGAAGGTCGCCGAAATCAAGCTCGTCGGAATACTGCACCATAAGTGAGAGAATAAAAACTACAAGTAACACAAAAAAGACTATGATCGAAAAAGCATAGCCGATGGTTTTCATAAAGCTATTAATTTGTTCGTGATCCATGTTTCTTTCGTGCTCGTCAAGAATCGCCTCGTCCTCAAGTCCCGATCTTATAAGCTTGATAGAAAGCTTTGTGATAAGACTTACACAAACCACCGAAATGGTGGTGAGCATAACGTAGGTGATCAGACACAGCGCGGAGACATAAATATCATAATCTGCCATAGTGCCTGTCCTTTGTAAGATAAAATAATACTGACAACGGCAAGGGCGTAGCTAAACAGCCCTTGCCGTTATTGATTACAAAATTATTCTCTGGGAAGAGTTGTTCCGTCGATATTGCCGTCTGTGATACGAGCAAGAATGTTGCCGGAAAGAGCTTCACGGAATGCATCGTGCTCTGACTTTGTGTCAAGAACGAATGTTCCGTTGAGCTTGATCATATCTCTCAAAGCAGTTTCGTCAAGTGTATAAGTGAATGTGATGTTTCCTTCTGTATCCACATTTCTTGTCCATGTTACGTTGGGGCTGAATATGCCGTCAGAATAGTTTGTGAATACGAGAATGGGCTTAGCTGTACCTGCATCACTATAGTTACCTTCAGCGTCCATCTTGTATTCCATTGCGGTTGTTGTTGTGAAATACAATTCGGAAGGAACTGCATTGTCCTTAATGTCCTGAGGAGCATTAGCAGCAGGTGTGAATGTAACTGTAAGGTGGATGGGGTTGCCATCGTTAGCAGCGAATATCATTTCCGCTTCGTGCTGGTCGTTCTTCTGATCGACTGTGAGAACGAGGTTGGATGTGATTGTGTAAGTACCGTTAGCACCTGTCAACTCAGTGCCTGCGATTGTGATTTTTGTTTCTGCGAAAGCATCTGCGATATCGTCTGTACCTGCATATGTCCAAACGGCGTAAACGCCTGTGATTGTAACGCAGAGCAACATGAGAATAATAAGACCTAATCTTACCATAGTTTGTTTTCCTCCAAAAATATAAAACTGAACATTTTGTTCGTGGTATAATTATAATCGTTTTTACAAGATTTGTTAATACTTTAGTAACAATTTTTTCTTATTTTTTATATCTTTTATGTGCTTTTTTCTGCTTTTTTACATCGCATTTTTCTAATAACAAGAATAGTCTCGATTGGAAAGCATTAATTTTAGTCATTTGACTGCGCTATGTAAATTACGTTTTCGGGTGGCAATTTTTGTCCCTCGATTAACGATTCAAAACGTCCGTCGTTATCTGAAAGTCGAATATTTATTCCATCGATATGCAAAAATCGTGCCGCGGCGTAATTGTAGCTCGAAAGCGGACGGTCAAGGGCATCATTCGACTGCGCGGCAACCAAAATGTCACCGTTTTCTGAAAATCCCGACACCAAAAGCGAGTGATAAAAGCGTCCCTGCCTATTCGCAAGCTGCACCACGTCGCCAATCTCCACGCGCTCGCGCATGACCGCCGAGCCGAACGGTCCCTGCCTCTCACTTTTGGGTAAAAAGTCACCAAGACCGCATAAATATTCATAAAATTCCTCAACTCCCGTCCAGGACGGAGCACGATCGTCAATGCTCACGTAATACCATCCAAATATTTCAGCCGGATCCATTACAAGACCGCCTGCGAGCAAGCATTGGGAAACAAAGTTCGTGCAGTTCCCTCCCCCTCCCGTGAAATCATAAAATAAAGGATTGCGCGAAAGCGCCCACCTCCGCGCATATTCCACTGCCCTCGCCCTGTTGTACGTCTTGCTTGTTATCATATCTCTAACCCCCCTTAAATTTTCGTTCATAACAGTATATGCACCGCGCGCTAAATTTGGATTTATCAGTGAGAAGTTAGTTTGAAAAAATGTGGGGCTTTTTTGAAAAACCGCCCCACACCCCGAAAAACTTAATCGGTTGGTTTGAGCAGAGTTTACGTAAATTTTCGATAATTCAAGAATGAATTATCGGTTTTGAAACTCCAATACCGCCCTTACGTACAAGCACGACGGTCGGCATTGTACTTTCAAAACTACGAAAATCACTCCTACGGAGTAATTTTCTAAAATTTACTTACTATGTGCCATATAATAAAGTCTGTGCTAACAAAGAAACAGTTAGTTGAAGTAGCAAATTACAGTTTTTCGAGCCAGGGGTTCCCCGAAACGAGCAGGCGCAGTTTTGGGAGTTCTCGTGACGCCTGTTAAAATGGCGAGAAAAACGTTATGTTCCGCGCGTTGTCATTCTGGAACTGCCCTTGTGTCCGTACCGAGATTCTATCGGTCGCTTATGCTCCCTCCAGAATGACACAAGGGCGCGATAGAATCTCGCGCGGAACGATTTTCGCGAAATCTTGCCAAATCAGCACAAACCACGCGCGTCATCCTCGAGGGAGTTGCGCCCAAGATTCTTCGCTACGCTCGAGAATGACGACTAAAGTCGTCGGGCGCAACGACTGAAGGATCTCGGAGCAAAGCGACGGACGCGCGTGTATGGCTACTTGCGCGAAGCTCTATAAAAAAGTTTTTGCGGAGCTTTTTTCAAAAAGCGACATTATTTTTATAAACTAACTTTTTATACTCACCTATAAATCAAAATTTGAAAGTCAAAGGCGAAAAAAGAGGACCTCTTTCGAGATCCTCTTGATTTTTAATTATTCGTCGTCATTAAGACGCTTTTCCATTATTTCAGCCTTGGAAACGAGCACTGCACGCGGCTTATTGCCGTCAGGTGCGCTTACGTATCCGAGTGCTTCCATTCGGTCAATGATCTTTGCAGCACGGCCGTAGCCGATCTCAAGTCTTCTCTGAAGAAGCGAGGTCGAGATTTTACCCATCTCAATAGCAACATCGAGTGCAAGCTTGAACTTGGGATCAACCCCCTCTTCGCCGGGCTCGCCGTCATCATCAAAGGAGACGGATCCACCGCCCTTGCCCTTGGGATTACCACACTTTGCCGCCTCTTCTTCAAGACGTTTAATAAACGCATCGTTAAAGCATACGCCATCATTGTTTTCGTTTATAAATTCAACTATTGATTCAACTTCGCGATCATCAATGAACGCGCCCTGAACACGCATCGGTTTAACCGATCCGATGGGAGCAAAGAGCATATCGCCGCGTCCAAAAAGCTTATCCGCACCCGCGGTATCAAGAATGGTCTTGGAGTCCACCTGCGAAGCAACTGTGAACGCAATACGCGAGGGGATATTCGCCTTAATAAGACCTGTTACAACGTCAACGGAAGGACGCTGCGTACCGATAACAAGGTGGATACCGGCAGCTCTCGCCTTCTGCGCGATACGGCAGATCGCCGTTTCAACGTCATCAGCCGCAGTCATCATAAGGTCCGCAAGCTCGTCGATAATAATTACGATATAGGGGAGATATTCCTTAGAGGGATCGTTAGCGGTAAGCTCGTTATATCCCGAAATATTCTTCGCACCAACGCTTTCGATAAGTTCAAAGCGTCTTTCCATCTCCGCAACCGCAGATGCAAGCGCGCCCGCCGCCTTCTTGGGCTCTGTAACTATGGGAGCATAGAGGTGAGGAATACTTCTATAGGGTTGAAATTCAACCTTTTTGGGGTCGATAAGTATGAGCTTAACGTCTCTCGGACTTGCCTTATATAGAATACTCATAATGATACAGTTGATACAAACGGATTTACCTGATCCCGTAGTACCTGCAATAAGGATATGGGGCATCTTACCTATATCGAAATAAACGGTATTACCACCAACGTCCTTACCGAGAGCGGCGGTCAAGATGCTCTTTTTATCGGTAAATTCGCGGTTATCGATAAGTGAACGAAGTCCAACGGTTTCAAGCGTTCTATTGGGAACCTCAATGCCTACCGCACTCTTATTGGGAATGGGAGCTTCGATTCTGACACCCGTTGTTGCCAAGCTGAGTGCGATATCGTCAACAAGGTTTGCAATCGAACGAATACGAACACCCACGTCGGGCTTTAATTCGTATCGAGTAATTGTAGGTCCTCTTGAATAAGTGATCTCCTGAATACGAACGCCAAAGCTCTTAAGTGTATCCATAAGTGCGCCCGCATTGGCTCTTATCTCGTTATGGATCGTTTCCTCGTCGCTTTCGTTTTTATAATTCTTAAGCAAGTTTACAGGGGGCTTTACATATTCGCGAACAATATTTTCGGGAACTACTGAACCCTCTTCTCCGTCATCGGGAACGGTGTCAAGATCGGTCATTTGCTTGACCTCAAGCTCGGGAGCTGATTTCTTAGTGGGCTTCTTTGCATCCGCATCCGCAGACTCCGCCGCAGGAACAGCAACGGGCTCTGATACAGTTTTATCATTAGCATTGTCGGCAAGATTAGGATCAAAATCCTTGGGAGGATTTTTGAAAATTTTTGCAACGTTGACAACGCTTTCATCGTCATCAGTACCCTCTTCCACATCTTCGTCTATAGCATCTCTTGCAACGGGATTGGGGTCAACAAAGCGCATAGCTCCGTATTTTTCTCTGTCGCTCTTTTCCTTCTGCTCGCGTTCAATAGCTCGGCGCTCGGCAGCGGCGATTTTTTCTTCCTCTGCGCGCTTTTCTTTTTCGCGCAACGCCTGCTCCTCTGCTTCAATTTTTGCTCTTTCCTCAGCCAGAAGCTTTTCTTCCTCGGCGCGTCTTTCCTCTTCAATCTTTCTTCTCTCATCGCGGCGCTCCTTTTGTGCCTCCGCAATCAAAGTAAGTTTGTATCTAATAAATATCCACATATTTCTCGGAGTCATTCCAAGCGAGAAAATGAAGAATATCAAGGTAAGCGCGATCATGATGATCGTTGCTCCGACAGATCTGAAAAGAGAATATACACATTCACTTACAAATCCGCCAAGCACGCCAGAGCTTACAAGATTGTTATAGGAAAATTCAAATATTTCCTTAGGAACTAAAAATACATTAGTATCGGGATTGATCGAGGGTTTTAAGAAAACGTGAATAACACCCGAAAGCGACACAAGGAAAAGTGTTGAAAATACGATCTTAGCCAAAACAACGTGGGAGTCAACAAATTTTCTCCAGTTAGCCGCAAGATTCAAAAGGGCGACAGGTACAAGGAGTGCGCTAAGGCCAAAAAGTCCGAAAAATGCGTTTTTCAAGAAAAGTCCGCCGGGGCCCACGTAAGCATCGCCAGCGATGCTTGCAAGGACGAAGCACACCTCAAGCAAGATAGCCGCCACAACGAATACGAAGGGCAGTATCTGGTGTATCATTTTTTCGGAAGGAGAATCAAAGGTGAGCTGTTCTCCCTTTTTCTCTTTTTTCTGTGGCTTTGAGCCATTGTGCGCTTGCAATCCCTTTTTAGATTTATCGGCGCTGTGATTGTTTTTACCAGCCATGAGATCACTTCCTTTTCTTAATAATTCCTATATAAATGGTAAAATTAACATACATAGATATTATAACATATTAAAACCGTGATTTCAATATTTTTACAAGCATTTTATTTTATTTTTCTTTTTTGTTTCTTTTGAACAAATCCCAAATATATAATTAATAGAAAATAAACAAAAATATTTTAAGAAAATTTCAAAAAGCTATTTACAAATCGGGATTTATGTGTTAAAATAGGTTTCGTATGACGTAAAGCTCGGTTTTCGGGAAAATAAGACGGCAACAGTCGTGTTTCACCCGCCGATGACTGTGCTCTTCGTTAAATAAAAAAGAAAGGTGAAAAAATCATGTTGAAGGACGAAAAGCAGGCTATAATTGCTGAATATGCTACACACGAGGGCGACACAGGTTCTCCCGAGGTGCAGATCGCTATTCTCACTCACAGAATCAATTCTCTTAACGAGCATCTTAAGAACAACCACAACGACCATCACAGCCGTCGCGGTCTTCTTAAAATGGTAGGTCACAGAAGAAACCTTCTTGGCTATCTCCAGAGAGTTGATATCGAAAGATACAGAGCAATCATCAAGAAGCTCGGCATCAGAAAATAATAAGCAAATATGGAGTGGGAGAGTGGGTTTTTGCCGACTCCTCACTCCGTTTGTTTGTTATTTGGTTTTTAGTTAGTCGCAAGTCTTACGGTCGGTCTTAGCAGTTAATTATGCCCCCAAGATTTGAGGGTGTAATTAAGTGCTAAACCCCGTAAGAACAAATATAACAATTTGAATTTTTATGGAGGAATTTTAAAAAATGAGTAATTCAATCAGCTCACCTATGGTGTTTAAGAATTTTAAAACATTTCATTACACACTCGCAGGCAGGCCCCTCGTTGTTGAAACAGGTAAGCTTGCAGGTCTTGCAAACGGCTCTTGCCTTGTAAGATACGGCGATACAGCAGTTCTCTGCTGTGCAACAGCATCCGAAAAGCCCCGTGACGGAATCGACTTCCTTCCCCTCTCCGTTGACTTTGACGAGAGAATGTATGCGGCAGGTAAGATCCCCGGCGGTTACCTTCGCCGTGAGGGCAGACCCCCCGAAAATGCGATCCTCACAAGCCGTGTGATCGACCGTCCCATCCGTCCCCTTTTCCCCAAGGATCTTCGTAACGACGTTGCTCTTACACTCACAGTTATGTCCTACGATGCAGACTGCTCACCCGAAATCGCAGCTATGATCGGTGCTTCCATCGCACTTTCCATCTCCGATATTCCGTGGAACGGTCCCATCAGTGGCGTATTTATGGGTCTTGTTGACGGCAAGCTCGTTGTCAACCCTACAGAGGCACAGAGAGCAGTTTCCGACCTTGAACTTACAGTAGCTTCTTCTATGCAGAAGGTTGTTATGATCGAGGCAGGCGCTAACGAGGTTCCCGATGACCTTATGTTCGATGCTATTATGCTCGCTCACAAGGAAAACCAGGGCGTTCTTGAATTTATCAACGCTATCGTTGACGAGATCGGTAAGCCCAAGTTTGAATATCCCTCTTGCGAGCTTGATCACGATATGTTTGACAAGATCTTTGCGTTCTGTGAAAAGGACGTTATGGTTGCTCTTGACACTGACGACAAGACAGTAAGAGATGCAAAGATGTTCCCCATCAAGGAAGCAATCCTTGCAAACTTCAGCGAAGAATATCCCGACCTTCCCACAATGATGGAAGAGCTTGTATATAAGATTCAGAAAAAGATCGTTCGCCGTTGGTTGCTCGTTGACAAAAAGCGTGTTGACGGCAGAAGAATGGATGAGATCAGACCTCTTGGAAGTGAAGTAGGTCTTCTCCCCAGAGCTCACGGCTCAGGTCTCTTTACACGTGGACAGACTCAGGTCCTTACAGTTGCTACTCTCGGCACACTCAGTGAAGCTCAGCTTCTTGACGGTCTTGACAACGACAAGGAAAAGAGATACATGCACCACTACAACATGCCCGGCTTCTCCACAGGTGAAGCTAAGCCCGCTCGTTCTCCCGGACGCCGTGAGATCGGTCACGGAGCTCTTGCAGAAAGATCTCTCGTTCCCGTTCTTCCTTCCGTTGAGGAGTTCCCCTATGCTATCCGTCTTGTTTCCGATGTAGTTTCCTCTAACGGTTCTACATCCCAGGGTTCAGTTTGCGGTTCAACTCTTGCTCTTATGGATGCAGGTGTTCCGATCAAGGCACCCGTTGCAGGTATATCCTGCGGTCTTATCACAGCTGAGGACGGCTCTTGGGACACAATGCTCGACATTCAGGGTCTTGAGGACTTCTACGGCGATATGGACTTTAAGGTAGCAGGTACTCACAAGGGTATCACATCCATTCAGATGGACCTTAAGATCGACGGTCTTACACCCGAAATCATCAAAAAGGCATTCGAGCAGACACACGTAGGTAGAGATTATATCATCGACGAGGTTCTTCTTAAAGCAATTGCTGAGCCCCGTGCAGAGGTTTCAAAATATGCTCCCAAGATGACAACAATGCACATCGATCCCGATAAGATCCGTGAGGTTATCGGTAAGGGTGGCTCCGTAATCCAGAAGATCGTTGCCGACACAGGTGCAAAGATCGACATCGAGGATGACGGTACTATCAGAATTGCAGCAGTTAACGGCGAAAGTGCAGCAGCTGCTAAGGCGTGCATCGATGCTATCGTATTCGAGCCCGAGGTTGGTGCAGTTTACACAGGTACAGTAACAGGCATCAAGGAATTTGGCGCATTCGTTGAATACGTTCCCGGCAAGGAAGGTCTTGTTCACATCTCCAAGATCGCAAAAGAGAGAATAGACAAGGTTGAGGACGTTCTTAAGATGGGCGACACCGTTAAGGTTAAGTATATGGGTGTTGATGCTAAGGGCAGAATGAACTTCTCTATCAAGGACGCTCTTTAATACTAAATAAACAAAAATAAAATCAAAGCTATTTTTCCTTGGGCGACGCCCAAGGAAAAATATATTATATAGAAAGGAACAGCTATGGGCAATAATAACACAAGAACAAGATCCTTTGACGTAGTTAAAAACTGCTCCGATAACAACAGACGCAAAATGGTAATAGCAATTTTCGTCGTGATAGCACTTATTCTTGCAGCATTCGCAACACTTATTATAGGCAAGCTCATAAACGAGCTCCCCCTAAATCCCGGCGTTCCCTCAAACGGTAATCTCGAATATAAATCTCTCTACGCAGAGGACATAAAAAAAGGCAATTTGCTTATTGTTAATAATCAGTTCAAATATGACCTCCCCACGAACTTTAGCCATATGGTGAACGTATATGAATATATTAACAGCTCCCAAAACAGCGAGTTGACCAAGATAAACGGATATTTTACATATCTTTCTCACACCCCCATAGAGGATATCTACGTAGAGTCAACTACTCTCGACGCCTTTAGCAAAATGCTTTTAGATTATTGCAAGGCAAACGTCAACAGTACAACCAAACACGGAGTGAGCAATATATCCATAACCTGGGGCGGCTATGCCGAATCCACAAAAAATGAATATCAGGGTGATGTAAGCAATCCCAACTTTAATGGCGAATACTATGATCACGGACTTGGAACCTCATTGGTTCTCAGAATTTCCGATACTGCGGTAGTAATAACAGAACAGATGCTCAAGGATAAATATTTATGGATATATGAAAATGCCCATAAATACGGATTTATAATTCGTTATCCCAACGCCTGCAAGGATCACACCGGAAAAGATAGTACCACAAGAGCTCATCTTCGCTATATCGGTGTAGAACACGCTACATATATGTACGAAAATAATATTTGCCTTGAAGAATATATTGATTTGCTCAA
>JBGVNP010000045.1:0-4964 GCA_045125655.1 Eubacteriales bacterium
AAGTAAATTTTAGAAAATTACTCCGTAGGAGTGATTTTCGTAGTTTTGAAAGTATGGTGCATACGTCACGCTTGCGTGTAAGTATGTACCGTGCTTTCTAAACCGATAATTCATTCTTGAATTATCGAAAATTTACGTAAACTCTGCTCAAACCAACCGATTAAGTTTTTCGGGGTGTGGGGCGGATTTTCAAAAAAGCCCCACATCTTTTTATAACTAACTTCTGCGCGACAAATCAAAATTTATAAATAATACAATAAATTGTGTGAAATGCCACAAAAAATGACAAAATATCAATAAAAATCATCAAAAAGCATCTTGTAAAGCTATTTGTAATTGTGATATAATAAGACATAATTTGATATTCATGGGGGATTGACTGTTATGAAAAATGAACTTTACGGTGAATTACGCGTAATTGGTATGAAGGGCTGCGAGCAATTTGTTACGCAGGTGGATGCTTATCTCAAGGAATGGCGCGAGTGTCAACCCGATGAGACCTTTATTGTTGATCACGAGTGCCCACGCTTTGGCACGGGTGAAGCTAAATGTGTAATCCATCAGACACTCCGTGGTGACGACGTTTATATTATTACTGACTGCTTTAACTACAGTGTAAAATATAAGATGTACGGCATGGAAGTGCCGATGAGTCCTGATGATCACTATTGCGATCTCAAGCGTACAATTGCCGCGATTGCAGGCAAGGCGAGAAGAATTACCGTTATTATGCTTATGCTCTACGAGGGCAGACAGCACAAGAGAAGCGCACGTGAATCTCTTGACTGTGCGCTTATGCTTCAAGAACTTATGGGAATGGGCGTTACTAATTTCCTGACCTTTGATGCGCACGATCCAAGAATAAATAACTCAGTGCCGCTTTCGGGTTTTGATAACGTTCAGCCCACATATCAGATGATAAAGGCACTTGTAAAGAACGTTCCTGACATTGTGGTTGATAAGGATCACCTTGTTATGATCTCCCCCGACGAGGGCGCTATGCAGAGATGTATGTACTATTCCAGCGTGCTTGGAATTGACATCGGTATGTTCTATAAGCGCAGAAATTATTCCATCATAGTTAATGGCAAAAATCCCATTGAAGCACACGAATATCTTGGATCCGACCTTCACGGAAAGGACGTAATTATCGTTGATGATATGATTGCAAGCGGTGATTCACTTCTTGACGTTGCAAAGCAGCTTAAGGACAAGGGTGCGAGAAGAATATTCAACTTTGCAACCTTTGGACTTTTCACAAGTGGCTTTAAAAAGCTCGACGAGGCGTATGAGCAGGGACTTATCGATAAGATATTCACAACGAATCTTGTATATCATAGTCCCGAGCTTCACGATAAGGCGTGGTGGTGCGAGGTCAATATGTGCAAATACGTTGCATTTCTTATCGACACTCTCAATCATGACGATACTATCAGCCGTCTTCTTGACCCTGTTGACAGAATCAATAACGTGCTTGTTAAGTATGGAAAAAGATAAAATACAAAAAAGTGGCGAGTAAGCGCTCGCCACTTTTTTATTTAAATTTCTAATTTTGATTTGTCAAACACACAAATTTTCTTTGACGGTAATTTTGCCTTTCGCATTTTCATCGTCGGTGATGATCTCGCCGATGGAGTCAGCACGAACATAGCCGGAATAAACGTTTTTAACGCTTACTATATCGCCGATTATATCCGCCTCGACCTCGCTGCGCTCAAACGAAAGGTCGCAGTCGATCATTGTGCAGTTAATGAGCTTTAAACCCTTGCAATAGCAGAGGGGCTGAGTTCCGATAATTGTGCAGTTTTCAAAGGTGATATTCTCTGAATACCATGCGAGATATTCACCTTTAACGATGGAATTGCAAACCGTGATGTTTTTCGCGTGCCAAAAGGCGTCCTTGGTGTCGAAATTACAATTTTCGAAAACTGAGTCCTCTATATATTGGAAGGAATATTTGCCCTTGAGAGTTGAATTCTTCATATTAAGACGTGTGGAGCGGAGCATAAAGTATTCTCCCTCAAAAGTGCTTTTGATGATATTTATGCCGTGTGAAAACCAACCGAATTCAAGACTTTTAACGTCGCTATCGGTGATTTTTATATCACTGCACTCGCGGAGTGCCTTTATTCCGTGAAGCTTTGAATTTCTTATTTCGATATTATTACTGTACCAAAGCGCCGCGCGGCAAAGCTCGGTCATCTCGCATTTCTTAAGCAGAACACCGTCATCGTGCCAAAGTGGATAACGAAGGTTAAAGAACACGTTATCACATTTTATATTTTTTGATTCCTTGAGTGCGCTTTCGCCGTCCTCAATGCCGTCAAATGAGCATGAGCGAAGCTCAATTTCGTTAAGCCCATAAAGTGCTCTTTCCTCTCCAAAGCGTTCATTCTCATATATCTTCATAAACAGTAATACCTCTAAGCTTAAAATACATATTATATGATAACACAGCTTAAAAAATTTTGCAAGTAAAAATTGATTTTTTGAAATATTGTTCAAAATCGCTTGACAATATGGAGATTTTAGTTTATAATAAACTCCGTTATTTTATTTGAAAAGTATTTTGAAGGGAGTGCAAAAAGTGGTCATTGATTTAAATCCGATGCTTCGCGGCGAAGTGAAAACGATGGATATTGATTTCGTGTTGACGCCCGAAATAATTGAGGACGTTACCTTTACGGACGGCGCGAGAGTTTGCGGAAAGATCACTAACTCCGCAGGATATATGCGACTCACACTCAATGCCGAGCTGCCCTACGTTGGTCAGTGTGCTCGTTGTCTTGATGAGGTTGAGGGCGTATTTTCTCTTGGTTTTGAGAGAACAGTCGTTACCGAGGGCATGGTAAGCGCAGAAAAGCTTGAAGAGAGCGTTGACGAATACATCGTTCTTGAGGGTGGCAAGCTCGCTCTGGATGATGCTATTCGCGAGGAGCTTCTTATTGATTTTCCCAAAAAATTGCTCTGCTCGGACGATTGTGAAGGACTTTGCCCCAAGTGTGGAAGACCTAAAAGAGAGGGAGATTGCGGTTGTGTGATAAAAGAAATAGATCCTCGACTCGCAGTTTTAAAAAAATACTTGACAAATGAGAAATGATGTAGTATAATATCATAGATAAATTGTGTATCACACTAACAAGGAGGTGTAGGACAATGGCAGTACCGAAGAGAAAAGTATCTAAAGCTCGCAGAGATAAGAGACGTTCAAACAACTGTAAGCTCAACCTTCCCGGCATCGTAAAGTGCCCCAAGTGCGGTGAGTTCGTTCTCTCTCACAGAGTTTGCAAGAAGTGCCGTTCTTACAATGGCAAGGAAGTTATCAAAGAAGAGGCATAAGCATCTTGACCGCTTGAATATTAAAGCGGAATTTCCTATAAAATAAGGGACTTATTCTGTTTTATCGCAAGAGAAGTCCCTTTTTTATTTTAAATTTTATTAAACGGAGAATAAATATGAAAAAATCACTTATCATTACAATCGTATGCTTTGTGGTGGGAATATTCGTTCTTGCGGGCGGATTTATCCTTCTCACCGATAATGAAATTTCAAGAAGCATTTTCACAACTACAACTACTACGGCACCTGCACCTGCGCCAATTCCCACTCCTGAGTATAAGAAATTTGATTTCTTTAAGGAGAATTTGTCAGAATGGATAACTTTGGGACAGTACAAGGGATTAACTGTTGGTGTTAATCAGCTCAAGGTGTCAGAATCGGATATTGATATGGAAA
This sequence comes from Eubacteriales bacterium, assembly GCA_045125655.1. GTDB lineage: Bacteria > Bacillota > Clostridia > Oscillospirales > CAG-272 > RGIG4608. The sequence continues at coordinate 3,736 of JBGVNP010000045.1, forward strand.
TCCATATCGACCTCTGCCAAAATGATGTATATACAAAGCAATTTGAAGGCAAGATTAAGGAAAAAGAGATTTTTAGCTTTGATTTTACGGGTTATCTTCTTAAAGATGATGGAACACGTGATAAGGCTTTTGACAATGGAGCGGGAAAAAATCAGCTTGCTTATATTGACGGAAATGATCTTGTGACACTTACAGTTGGAAGCACAGAGCTTGGTGGATTTATTGACGGCTTTGCACAGGGAATGCTTGGAATGAGTGTTGATGAAACAAAAACTCTTGATATTACATTCCCTGAGGATTATCACAGCGCAGATATGGCAGGCAAAAAGGTTGAGTTTGATGTTAAAATCAACCACATAGCAAAAACTACTTTTGATGATGCCACCGCGAGCCATATCTCGAATAAAAAATACACCACGGTCACCGCTTATAGACAAAATTTGAGAAAAGAGCTTGAAGAAGCTCTCAAAGAACAGAACAAGCAGTCTATTTTGTTGGAAATACTTAATAATATAACAATCGTAGCAAGCACTGAAAAGCAGAATGAATATGTTTTTGGTATGCTTTGTTCAACCATAGAATACTACGTTGAATACTATTCGTCTTTCGGATATAAGGTTACGTTTGGCGATATGCTTAAGCAGCTTGGCTTTGACAGCGTTGATGCTTTGACAAAATATTCTGAGGAATATGCTAAATCCGAATCCGGTATATTGGAAATCAAATCTCAGATTTTGCCATATGCTCTTATAGCTGCAGAGGATATAGCAGTTACTGATGACGATTACAAGAAGTTTATTGCTGATGAGGTTGAATCGTCCAAGAAGACTGAGGCAGAGATTGTTGAGATGTACGGCGGAGAAGAAGTTATAAAACAGATTATTCTTCTCGACAAAGCAGAAGCACGCCTTTTAGAAATTATTGAAAATGAAAACACTTGTATAAAAAAGTAATAAACAAAAACCGCGAGGAAATTCCTCGCGGTTTTTGTTTTTGTATTTCAAATTTTGATTTGGCGGGGAGAAGGTAAGAATGAAATCGTGGCAAAGCCACGATGAAATCCAAGAGAACTTGGATGAAATCCTCGGCAAAATGCCTCGGATGAAATCAAATCCGCCCCCATATCCTGCCGCAAGGCAGATTTCATCGCTTTAGCGATTTCATCCGTGATAACGGATTTATTCCGCTTTGGCGGATTTAACTGCGGTGCTTCGCACCGCTAAATCCCA
>JBGVNP010000046.1:0-4543 GCA_045125655.1 Eubacteriales bacterium
TCGCTACGCTCGAGAATGACGACTAAAGTCGTCGGGCGCAACGACTGAAGGATCTCGGAGCAAAGCGACGGACGCGCGTGTATGGCTACTTGCGCGAAGCTGATTAAAAGGTTTTTGCGCCACTTTTCCCAAAAAGTGGCACCCTCTTTTTTTAAACTAACTTTTTCAACAGCTCGACAAATCAAAATTTGAAATCTATTGATTTTCTTTTTCTTGACAAAGATTGCACCCTTTGATATAATTGAACTAATAAATATCACCTCACACAAGGAGGACAAAAAATGGCATATCTTACTGACATTGAAATTGCGAAGCAATGCAAAATGAAAAATATAAACGAGATAGCGCGTGCGGCGGGAATCGGTGACGATTTTGTTGAGCCATACGGCAAGCACAAGGCGAAGATCTCACTTGAATATCTTGATTCCAAAAAGGATGCGCCCGACGGTAAGCTCATTCTCGTTACGGCGATAACTCCCACTCCTGCAGGAGAAGGAAAGACCACCACGACCATCGGTCTTGCGGACGGACTTGCGCGTATTGGCGAGAGCGTTGTGACGGCTCTGCGCGAGCCATCCCTTGGTCCTGTTTTCGGTATCAAGGGCGGCGCGGCAGGCGGAGGATATGCCCAAGTCGTGCCTATGGAGGATATAAATCTTCATTTTACGGGTGATTTTCACGCTATCGGAGCAGCAAACAATCTTCTCTGCGCGATGCTTGACAATCATATCTATCAGGGCAACGAGCTTTCTATTGACCCCGAAAGAATAACCCTTCGCCGCTGCGTTGATATGAATGACCGTCAGCTCCGTTGCATTCAGGACGGACTCGGTCGCCGCGTTGACGGCGTTCCGCGTATGGATGGCTACGATATTACGGTTGCGAGCGAGGTTATGGCGATATTCTGCCTCGCATCGTCCCTTGAGGATCTCAAGGAGCGACTTTCAAGAATGATAGTTGCCTACAATACGGACGGCGCGCCCGTGACCGCGGGTGATCTCAAGGCAGCGGGCGCTATGACTGCGCTCCTTCGCGATGCGCTCTCCCCCAATCTCGTTCAAACTCTTGAGGGAACTCCTGCGTTCGTTCACGGAGGCCCGTTTGCCAATATCGCGCACGGATGCAACTCCGTAATTGCTACGCGAATGGCACTCAAAACTGCTAAATATACCGTTACCGAGGCGGGCTTTGGCGCGGATCTCGGAGCTGAAAAATTCCTTGATATAAAATGTCGCATGACGGGACTCAAGCCGAATGCGGTAGTCCTTGTTGCCACCATCCGCGCACTTAAGATGCACGGCGGACTTGCCAAGGACGCTCTTGGAAAAGAGGATCTCGATGCGCTTGAACGCGGTATTCCCAACCTTTTGCGCCATCTTTCCACTATCAAGGACGTGTATGACCTTCCTTGTGTGGTCGCTCTTAACAAATTCCCGACTGATACCGAACGCGAGGTGGAATTTATAATTAAAAAATGCCGCGAAATAGGTGTGAACGTCTGCCTTTCCGACGTCTGGGCAAAGGGCGGCGAGGGAGGAATCGAGCTTGCGCGCGAGATAATTAAACTCTGCGAGGAGGATAACTCTGATTTTGCGTTCTCCTATTCGCTTGACGGCTCTATCGAGAATAAGATCGAGGCGATAGTTAAGAATATCTATCGCGGCGATGGAATATTTGTCACCGACGAAGCAAGAGCGCAGATAGAAAAGCTCACCGCGCTCGGATTTGATCGCGTTCCCGTTTGCATGGCGAAAACCCAGTATAGCTTTTCCGATAATAAGGACCTCGTTGGCGCACCCGACGGATTTACGGTTACGATAAAGAGCGTCAAGGTAAGTGCAGGCGCGGGCTTTGTGGTGGCTCTCACGGGCGATATTATGACGATGCCCGGACTCCCCAAGATCCCCGCGGCGGAGAAGATTGACGTCGATGAAAATGGCGAAATTGTTGGCCTTTTCTAAGGTGAATCTATGAGAAAAGAATATATCCCCGCGATAATTTTGTATATTATTTCGGCATTTTTGTATATTGCCACGGTGGTCTGCATATTTATGCACAGCCATCACTGGGCAACTCTTCTGCTCCTCGGCGCAGCGGTAATGCTTTTTGCTTCCTCAAGACTTGTAAACGTTGGCAAAAAGCTCCGCGAGGAAGAGGAGAAACTCGAAAACACAAATGAATATGACGAATGAAAATTTTCCGAGAAGGAAAAGTCCTAGATTAAAAGAATATGATTATAATTCAACAGCCGTATATTTTGTAACGATATGTGTACAGCATAGAGAATGTTTATTATCCTCGGTTGTAGGGACAGGCGTCCCCGACTGTCCGCAATCAATCGTAAACTAACTTTTTAAACTACCCGATAAATTTCAATTTATTAATATTTTTATGAACACAGCGCCTGTTTTATATTAAAATTGAATATTTGTCAAGAAAATAAGAAAAAATATATTGAAATTTTCAATTTGTTAATGTATAATGATATTGTAAATAAATCCAAGGAGGAATAAATTATGGAATTTAAAGGATCAAAAACAGAACAAAATCTCAGAGCCGCTTTTTCAGGCGAAAGTGAGGCAAGAAACAAGTACACTTATTTTGCATCCGTAGCAAAGAAGGAAGGATTTGAACAGCTTGCAGAGATCTTCCAGAAAACAGCTGACAACGAAAAGGAACACGCTAAAATGTGGTTTAAGCTTCTCAATGGCATCGGCAATACCGAGGCGAATCTCAAGAGTGCCGCTGCGGGCGAGAACTACGAGTGGACGGATATGTACAAAACATTTGCAGACGAGGCAGAGGAAGAGGGCTTCCACGAAATCGCTGCTAAATTCCGCATGGTAGCGGAAATCGAAAGAAGCCACGAGGAGAGATACCTTGCACTTCTTAACAACGTTGAAATGCAGACAGTATTTGAAAAGGGCGAGCAGATTATGTGGGAATGCCGCAACTGCGGACACCTTGTTGTAGGCAAAAAAGCTCCCGAGGTTTGCCCTGTTTGCAATCATCCCCAGGCTTATTTTGAGGTTAGAAAAGCAAATTATTAATATTCAAACAATAAATGGACGAGCATTGCCCGTCCATTTATTTTATTTATTTGCCTTTTTTGCTTCGATGAGCTCAATTCTCTCGTGGAGAGGGGGATGGTTATAGGTGAGTTTAACTACTGTGGGGTGGGGATTCATATCGGAAAGGGAATCCTTATGGAGCTTTCTGAGTGCGCTGATGAGGTCATCACCGTAGCCAAGCTCATAAGCAAGGGAGTCGGCTCTGCGCTCAAACGCTCTTGACATTACGTTGAAGGGAATCATTATAAGCTGTGTAACTATCGAAAGCACGCTTCCAAAGGATACGTAGAACGCAAAGAGGAGATTTGGCTCAGTAAAGCCAAAGCTTGCGCTAATCTCGGGGACGAGCATCATAATGCTTGCCATAACGAGCATGGGGAGAAAATTGAGCATATTGAAGAAGGTCATCTTCGTTGTGTCCTTGTTCTTAAAATGCGCCAATTCGTGAGCAAATACCGCAGTAATCTCGCCCTCTGTATAATTGTTCACAAGGTTATCATAAAGAACGATCTGCTTCATCTTGCCGATGCCGCCGCAATAAGCGTTTGCCTTTGTTGTCCTCTTGGATGCGTCCATAACGTAGATGTCCTTGAGCTTATAGCCCGCGTCCTCAAACATTTTGGAGAGATTTGTGCGAAGCTCACCGTCCTCAAGGGGAGTGAACTTATTGAAAAGCTTTGAAAATACGGTTGAGAACGTGCTTGCGAGTATCATAAATACTGCAAGTCCCAAGAATGCGATAATGCCGAAATAATCTCCGAACATCGCATACGCCGCGCAAACTATTCCGAAAATAGCCCAGTTAAGAGCTGTTCCGAGAATAAGATTCTTGATAATATCAACAACAAATGTCTTGGGAGTGGTTTTGTTGAAGCCGAACTCCGCCTCTATCTTGAAATTGAATATGTAGTCGATGGGGAGTGAAATGACAACGTCAACGAGTCCCATTACCAAGAAGAAGAGAAGGGATCTCCACACCTCGTCACCGGGGAGGGCATAATAGATTACGGAAATAAGGTCGGTGCAATAGAAGGCAATGTTTACAACAAGCGCGATAACGTTTGAAACAATGCCGAGCTTGTCCTTTTTGTTGTTGTAGCTTCTCCATTTGTTGTATTCGGCATCGTCATATATGCCCTGAACGCTCTTGGGAAGCGGCTTGCCAACCTGCTTGTCTGAAAGTATCTGAAGCACCAAGCTCCAAACAAATCTGATCAACAGCAATACTAAAAATATTATTTTGTACATGGTTTTTCTCCTTTTTGAATTGGTTAGTTTATATTTGGATAAATGTTCTTTTTCGAGAAAAAGAACCAAAAAGCTTTTTAATCAGCTTCGCGCAAGTAGCCATACACGCGCGTCCGTCGCTTTGCTCTGAGATCCTTCAGTCGTTGCGCCCGACGACTTTAGTCGTCATTCTCGAGCGTAGCGAAGAATCTTGGGCGCAACTCCTTCGAGGATGACGCGCGTGG
>JBGVNP010000047.1:0-2879 GCA_045125655.1 Eubacteriales bacterium
CCTACGGAGTAATTTTCTAAAATTTACTTACTATGTGCCATATAATAAAGTTTGTGCTAACAAAGAAACAGTTAGTTGAGGTAGCAAATCACAGATTTTCGAAGCGCCTGTTAAAATGCGAGAAAATCGTTATGTGTTGTGGGATACAAAGTATCACACAACACGATTTGCGCGAAATCTTGCCAAATCAGCACAAACTATATGGCTATTGCGCGAAGCTGATTAAAAAGCTTTTTGGTTCTTTTTCTCGAAAAAGAACATTTATCCTAATATAAACTAACTTTTTAAACAGCTCGCTAAATCACAATTTATAGGCATATATCACCTTGTTTTTGCTATAAAGTCCGATTTTATCAAATATATTTATAAATATTTCTTTGCCCCCTTGACAAACAAGAACAAATGTTCTATAATTAAGAAAAAAGCATTTGGATTTTAAAAAGGAGAGTAAGATGGAGCCAAACGAAAAAACAAATGAAAAAAGAAACGAAATAATCCGTGCATTTCGCAAATACGCGCGTCTTGGCTTGACGCCGAGCGGCTTAAATCCGATACAAATATACAAAAGAATAGACATTTTGTGCGTGTCGCGAAGAAACAAGCTCGATATGCTTGCGGTTTTTGATACCCTGCGAATACTTGAGCTTAACGGCGACGATGACACCCTCGATGCCATTTACAGCGTCTATTTCGATGGCAAGGCATACCGTCTTGATAAACATGAGCGCGGCAGACGTGTGATTGCGCTTGCAAAGGAGCAATACTGCGACGGCAGAACCGTCTATCGCCGTCTTGAAAAAGCAAGAGCGCTTTACGAAAAAATACACGAGCGCGAGGGCTTGATATTGGACGGAGAATATTCCGAAAAATTTGATTATCAAAAATAAATTGTACTATTCTACGATTTTGAGCGCCAAAAAATAAAGTAGAAAAATCAAAGTTGTAAATAACTGTAAAAAAGTTTTCCACAGGAACAATCGTTCTAAAATGATAAAATATCGCGATTTTGTAGGGTTTTCCACAGTTTCCACAGAGTTTTCCACAGGTCAAAGGATAAAAATCGAAAAAAGTTTGACCATTTTTGTCGCAATCGGTCGAGGGCAATTTCTTTCACTTTTCTTTTATTATAAAATAAATTTTATTCACCTTGAAACTTGACTTTAAAAATAAAATATGCTATCATTAAAAAATAGAAGGGCGGTGGTTTGATGCCGAAAATTTGTTGCTTTACGGGCAGCCGTGATATTGTCAGAGCGAGCTACGAGGATATTTATCTTCATCTTTCAAAATTGATAGTTGAGCTTATAGAAAAAGAGGGTTTTACCGATTTTCGCGCGGGCGGAGCAAGGGGATTTGATACGATCGCCGCGTTCTGCATTTGCGATCTTAAGAAGCATTATCCAAGCATCAAGCTCCATTTGATACTTCCTTGCAAGGATCAGGACAAGCTGTTTTCTCCTAAAGAGAAGGCGGTATATCGCACTCTTCTTGAAAAGGCGGATTCGGTGACCTTTTTGCAGGAAAAATACGATAGCGGCGTGATGTTCCGCAGAAACCGCGCACTTGTGGACGGCTCCGATCTCTGTGTTGCGTTCCTTCAAAAGTTATCGGGTGGAACTTACCAAACCGTAAACTACGCGCGCAAGCAGGGTGTGAAAACGGTCAATCTTTTGAAATATATGTAATAAGTCAAAAAGCAGGAATTTTCCTGCTTTTTTACGTTTTATGCAATGCGCATATTTCCTTTAATTTGAGAAAAAATAATATTGAATACCCAAAATTTCAAAATCAAGGAGAAAGCGCATGAAAAAAGAAACGAATAAAAAGCACACTCATATTCCCGACCGTATGTTCCAAAACGTGAAAATTCCCGAATCGCTCGCACCAACACCGATAAATCCCGCGCTTGATGATGCAAATCAGATTAACATTCCAAGAAATCCGTCCTCGGCTCTCCATGCACTCGATTGGGACGTCCCCGATGAGCCGCTCGTGACCGATAGCAGAGTTCACCCGACACCGAATCCCCACACCAATGCGAAGCGCAACAATAAGAAAAAATAAAGAAAACAAAAGGGGGATCGGTGTTGGCGATCCCCTCTTGAATTAGGATATAAAATGAAAATATTGATGTTGATAGATTCCCTCGAAATAGGGGGCGCGGAAACGCACACAATAACTCTTGCCAAGGAACTTACAAGAAAGGGACACAAGGTTGAGGTGGTGAGTGCGGGCGGAAAATTGCTTCAAAAACTGCGCGATGTGGGAATAAAACACATAAAAATTCCGAATATTTGCGCAAACACAAGAAAAAATGCTATCCCACTCCCAATTCGATTATTGGTGGCTCGAAATATAATTTGCCGTAACGTTCGCCCGCATAGACCGGATGTTGTCCACGCCCACACAAGAAGAATGGCTTTTTTGATAAGCGGAATATGTAGGGCGGAAAAAATCCCCCTCGTCACCACGGCGCACGCGCACTTTTCAATGAGCGCACCAAAAAGGGCGCTTTCAAAATGGGGCGACGGAACAATCGCAGTGAGTGAGGATATTAAAAATCACCTTCTTGCAAACACAAGCATCTCACCGCAACAAATAAAAGTGATTTTCAACGGAATAGAAATTCCCAATTAAACTTGGGGGTTCAAATTTTGATTTATAGGTGAGTATAAAAAGTTAGTTTATAAAAATAATGTCGCTTTTTGAAAAAAAGCTCCGCAAAAACTTTTTTATAGAGCTTCGCGCAAGTAGCCATACACGCGCGTCCGTCGCTTTGCTCTGAGATCCTTCAGTCGTTGCGCCCGACGACTTTAGTCGTCATTCTCGAGCGTAGCGAAGAATCTTGGGCGCAACTCCTTCGAGGATGACGCGCGTGG
>JBGVNP010000048.1:0-4673 GCA_045125655.1 Eubacteriales bacterium
TATTCGTACCGATAATTCGCTTGTGAATTATCGAAAATTTGCGCAAAATCAGCAGAAACACAAGCGCACAAACTATATGGCTATTGGGCGAAGCGCTTTAAAAAGGTTTTTGCCTACTTTTTCCTCAAAAAAGTAGGAGCCCAAGCGGCTTGAGCGGTTCGTAGTAAACTAACTCCGCGACAAATAAAAATTTGATAAAGCAAAACACCGACCGTTTCGGTCGGTGTTTTATTTATTTAACTATGTTTATTTTATCAATTCCGTAATATTTAAAGCATTCGATCGCTTTTTCATCGACTATCTCTCCGCTGATGATAATCGGCACGGCGGGTGGACATCCAACTGTGGAAAGAGATGCTATTCTTCCCTTGGATTGCTCGACACTCACCGTTTCAAATGGCGAAAGGCATGCTTCTCTTAAGCTCATAGCTCGCACGGCACGCGAAAACGTGGGAGCGGCTTCAAGAATAGCATCTCGATTTTCTATTGAGAGAAGTATTCTTTCGATCGCATCAACATCATCCTCGTTTTCGGGAGTAAGCATGAGCGTTACAAAATCGGGGTCGGCAAATTCGCAGATCATTCCCTTTTCACTAAGCTCTTTGGCAAGCTCATATCCGCGATAGCCGTAGGGCTTTGCAAAAATCGTTATTTTTAATGGCTCATTACCGTAAAGAACGTATCCATTCTTCTTAAGCACATTTTTGAGCGCGTCCACTTTATTTACAAAGCAAGCAAGGCGATCTTTATATCCTTCAAGATATTCGTTTGCCTTATCAAGTGACTGTAATATAAGATATGAAGGACTTGTTGATCCGAAAAGGAGCATTGAATCCTTTACAAGACTGCCAAGCTCATCCTTAACTCCATTTCCAAGATGAAGATATGCACCACCCGTAAGCACCGGGAGTGTCTTATGTGCAGAGTCGCAACATATATCCGCACCCAGATCCATTGGATGCTGGGAGGGACTCAAAAATCTTAAATAAGCACCGTGAGCATTATCAACGATAAGAAGCATTCCATATTTATGGCACACATCGGCAAGCTCTTTTATATCCGCAACGTTTCCGAGATAATCGGGACTTGTTACGTAAAGAGCCGTTGGCTTTTTATCACACTTTTCAAGATATTTGGAAAGATATTCGGCACTTATCTCGCAAGATAGATAATTATGCATATCATTGGGAACGAGCCACTCCACGTCAACGTCGAGCAGTGCCGCGGCACTGTGAAACGCTTTATGAGCGTTTCTGCCTGCAAGTAAGAGTGGATTTTCTCCTCTTGCTCTTGCATAGACACAGGCAAGATGGATCATCGCTCTTATGCAAAGCGACGAGCCCTCAGTGGAATAATACGTTTCGCTCCCGAAAAGTGCACTTGCCTCTCTTTCGCTCTCGGCGATTATTCCGCTTGCCTCATAAAGAGAATCCGCGCCCTCGATCTCGGTTATATCGAGATGCTCTATTCCAATAAGAGACTTTCCCTTATGACCGGGCATATGGAGTCGGAGCTTATTTTCCTTTGTATATTGATTTACAAAATCACAGATTGGGGTTTTCATATTATTCGCCAAGTGCGCGAGCAATAGCCACCATTATAGCGCACTCCATTCTCTTTCTGAAAAGCTTGCAGCCATCCTCGTAAACACCCGTTACGCTACCCGTAGCGTGATAAGCGTTTGCCGCGCATCCGCCCGAGCAATAAAGTCTTGCCCAACAATCGCGGCACTCAGGATGAGCATACACGTTACAAGCGGCAAATTCGTTCTGTATATCTTTATTTGTAACACCCTGCCAAATATCACCGAGCTTAAATCTCTCCTCACCAACAAATTGATGGCAAGGATAAAGGTCGCCCCAAGGTGTTACTGCCATATATTCCGTTCCGCTTCCGCAACCGGAAATTCTCTTATAGATGCAAGGGCCGCCAGTGAGGTCTATCATATAGTGATAGAAGGTAAACGGTCTTCCCTCTTTATCTCTTTCAAGCATCAAGGATGCAAGCTCCTCATACTGCTTCATTACGATTTCCATATCCTCCTCGGTAAGCGCGGAGGGATCATCCTTGGCACAAACCACGGGTTCCATACTCAGCTCGTTAAAGCCAAGATCGAGCATCTGCTTAATATCGTTTAAGAAATCGGGATTGGCATGTGTAAACGTGCCGCGCATATAGTATTCCTTGCCGCCGCGCGCTTCAACGAATTTTTGGAACTTGGGAACGATCTTCTCCCAGCTTCCGTTACCCGCATAGTCAACACGGTAGCGGTCGTGCACTTCCTTTCGTCCGTCAAGAGAAAGCACCACGTTTGAACACTCGCGATTTGCAAAATCTATAACGTCATCGTCAACAAGAACGCCGTTTGTGGTAAGTGTAAAGCGGAAATTCTTGCCCTTCTCCTTTTCAATGCTTCTAGCATATGCAACAAGATCCTTTACGACCTGAAAATTCATCAGTGGCTCGCCACCGAAGAAATCGACCTCAAGATTATGTCTTGTTCCCGAATTTTCAATAAGAAAATCAAGTGCGCGCTTACCCACCTCATAGCTCATAACGGCGCGGTCACCGTGATATTTACCCTGAGATGCAAAGCAATAGGAACAGTTGAGATTGCAAGTGTGTGCTATATGTAAGCAGAGCGCCTTAACAACGCCCGCAGTCTTTTCCTTCAGCTTGCCCGCCATGGGCTCAAAGGTATCCTCTGTAAAGAGTTTACCTGCATCGCGAAGCTCCTCAACCTGTGCATAGCACTCCTTGATATCCTCAAGCGAAATATCCTCATTTCCAAGATATTTTTCGCTCATTTTGGCAATTATTACGTCCTTTTCTTCACTTTCAAAAAGTGAGATGATGTCATATGCAACGTCGTCCACAACGTGCACAGAGCCCGAACAAACGTCGAGCACAACGTTAAAGCCACCAAGCTTATATTGATGAATCATATTTTACCTCCATAAAAAATGCCGCCAACTAGGCGGCATTTTACTTTGCGGATACTCCGCTAAGCGCAATTACTTGCTTTCCTTTGTGCTTTCGCACTTCTGGTTTGCAATACCGCAGCTGGTCTTGCAAGCGGACTGGCAGGATGTCTGGCACTCGCCACAACCACCCTTTTTAGCGCTTTCGCACAAATTGCGCGTTTCGATTGTCTTAATGTGTTTCATAATTTTCACCTTCTATAATGAAATTTTATTACAACATATTATATCATAGTTGTTTTAATGTGTCAATACGTTTTAAAAATTTTTATTTTTTATCGCGAGGTTTATAGTATTGATAAAGGTTGCAAGGGATCATTCCGTTATATAATTTTTTAATTTTGTCCGCTCGTCTGCCGTAATGACGCTCAAAGCTCTCCATTGAGGTAAGCACGTATATCTGCCACGGCTCAAACGTTGAGAAATTTTTACCGATTTCTCGATAAAGCTGCTCTGCCTCGCGAGGAGTCATAAGTCGCTCACCGTAGGGTGGATTGCATATGATCGTTCCGCGGCGGTCGGGCTTTTCTATCTTGCGCGCATCCGCTGTGAAAATATTGAGATAGTCAGTCACTCCTGCTCTCAAAGCATTTTCATATGCTATATCGGTGGCGTTTTCATCAATATCCGATGCAAACACCTCAAAATCTATCTCCTTGGATTGCTTGGAACGGGCAAGCTCCCGTTCGTCCGCCCAAATTTTAGAACTAATAAGCGGAAATTTTTCAGAAATAAACTCGCGATTAACTCCGGGAGCAATGTTGGCAAGTATCATTGCCGACTCAATCGCGATAGTACCCGATCCGCAGAAAGGGTCCCAAATAAGTACGTCCTTTCTCGGTCTGCTTGTGAGCGCGAGCGCGGCGGCAAGAGTTTCTCTCAAGGGTGCGGCAACGGACGCAGGACGATATCCTCTTTTGTGAAGCGCAACACCGCTTGTATCTATCATAAGTGATGCTCTATCCTTGAATATAAAAAATTCGATCTGATATTTTATTCCACTGTTTTCAGTAAACCAAGACACTCCGTATTTTTCGGAAAGGCGCGCAACCACAGCGCGCTTAACAATGCTCTGACAATCGGGCACGGAATAGAGCTTACTCTTTATCGCGTGTCCCTTAACAGGAAATTCATCGTATTTGGATATAAAATTCTCCCACGGCAGTGCCTTCGTTCCCTCAAAAAGATCGTTGAAGGAATATGCGGGAAATTCACCAAGCTTGATAAAAATATGCTCCGCAAGGCGCAAATTGATATTTGCGCGTGCAATATCCTCTACAGTTCCCTCAAAGGTAACTCTACCGTCAATGGTCTCTATTCTCTTGCATCCAAGCGCGTCTATCTCTTCACCGAGAAATTTTTCAAGTCCGAAAAGACAGGTTGCAACAAGTTGTAACTTCATTTTCTATTTCCTCATTGTTTTAATTAATAAATTGTGATTTATCAGGGAGTTGAAAAAGTTAGTTTAAGAAAAGAGGATGCCACTTTTTGGGAAAAGTGGCGCAAAAACCTTTTAATCAGCTTCGCGCAATAGCCGTATAATTGGTGCTGATTTAGCAAGACTCCGCGCAAATCGTGTTGTGTGATACTTTGTATCCCACAACACATAACGATTTTCTCGCATTTTAACAGGCGCTTCGAAAATCTATGATTTGCTACTTTAACTAACTGTTTCTTTGTTAGCACAGACTT
>JBGVNP010000049.1:0-22581 GCA_045125655.1 Eubacteriales bacterium
GGCTCTATGTTTGAAATCGCTGCAGGCGCAACAGCTACTCTTGAAGTAGTTTATAATCCTGCAAATAAGCCCACAAACGTTAAGATTATGATAGATAGCCATACATATCAGGATTCTAACGTATATGCGGGTCACGTTGAAATTTCCGAGCTTAGCTTTAGCGGCGAATACGTTCCCGAAGAGGGTGGAGACGATCCCATTGATCCTCCTGCTCCCTCTATTGAGTACACAGATCTTTACGTAGAATTTAAGACTGAAAATGCTTACACACTTACAACTCCCGACACATATGCAAATCAGGTTAGAGTAACATACACTGATATTACTAACAGCTGGGAAAATATTAATATTGGGGTTGCGGATAAATCAGCTGATTGCTCCGTATTTAGCATGAAGCTTACAAACCACGGCACAGCACAGGTTAGCGTTTGGGTACAAATGAAGGACGCTGCAGGCACTGAGCTTATTAACCAAAACGTTAATATCGCTGCAGGCGCTGAAGAAGTTTTTACATTTAACTATACAGGTACAGCCGAAATGATTTTCTTCTTTGTTGACTCTACTCACGAAGCAGCTTCCGGTTCTAAGGACGGCGATATTACAATTTCCGAGCTTAAGCTTGGCAAGGTTGCTCAGACAGAAGAACCCGAAGAAGGCGGAGATGATCCTCAGCCCGTTGTAGGCGAATACCTTTCCTTTACAGCTAATGATTGTTATACACTCAGTGCAACTGCTGATCAGTATGTAAATGAACTTACTGTATCCTATACAGAAGTTTACAGAGATACATACCTCAATGTAAACACCTATATCCTTGATAAGGCAGCAGGTAAATCCACAATGGGTATTACACTCAAAAATGAAGGCGAAAAGACTGTAACTATTACAGTTAAGCTTGAGGGTGCAACCTCTTCCGAGGTTAAACTTGAAAAGACTGTGGAAATTGCTCCAGGTGAAACCTTAACTCTTTCCGAAGCATATTCTGATGGAGCGCAGATGCTTTACTTGTTTATTGACAGTGGTTGGAGCAATAATACAATTACCGATCCTCATGCAAGCACAGTAGTTATCTCAGGCATTAACTTCCAGTAATATTTCAGACATTTAGAGTTTTCATTGAAAAATAATAAATGAACGGCAGAGCGGCTGTCTTTTGACAGCCGCTTTGCAATAATATAAACCCATAGTCGATTTGGCTATATTTGGAGAACAGCTATATGAAAAACGACAAAAAGAACAAAAAGAATAAAAAGAGCAAAAAAAGTACAAAAGCTCCAAAGACTGCTATAGCGGGCTTTATAGTGGGCATTTCCGTGTTGCTTGTTTTCACGGTTGTTTTGAACGTTTTGGCTCTTACCAAATTCGATAACATTTTTGAAAAGGGTCTTGGCGGCGGCACACCTTCAAGCTTGAAGGGCGATACTCTCGGTGCTGATACTCGGTATTACAAGAGTAGCTTTGACAGCCCCAGCGACCTCTACGCATACGAGCAAAGAAAGGTAGCCGAAATAGCCCAAGAGGGTATTACGCTTCTTGAAAACGACGGTTTGCTTCCTCTTAAAAAGGGAACTAAGCTTTCCTTGTTTAGCCATTCCTCCGTTGACCTTGTCAGCGGTGGCTCGGGCTCGGGCTCAGGCTCATTTGAATTGACTAAAGATCTTAAGGCGGGTCTTGAAAAGGCAGGTCTTGAGGTTAACGATAAGCTTTGGGATTTCTACAAGACGGGCGCAGGCTCTTCCTACAAAAGAGGAATTGGCGTTGTTAACTACGGCGCAAGTCTTGACTGGTCTATAAACGAATGCCCATTGAGTGAAATCACAAAGGATCAGTCCGTTGTTGATTCCTTCGACGGCACGGTTGCTATGTTCGTTCTTTCCCGTACAGGCGGAGAGGGTGGCGACGAGGCACGCGACATGGAGGCATTCGGCGGAAAATCGGGACAGCACTATCTTGAACCCGATGAAACTGAACTTGAAATTATTGATTACCTTAACAAAAATTTCGATAGCGTTATCTTGCTTGTAAACTGCAACAATGCTATCGGGCTTGGTTGGGTTAAGGATTATGAAAATATCAAAGCGGTTGTAAACTTCCCGGGTGCCGGCAGAACAGGTACTTACGGTCTTGGTTATATGCTTACAGGTCTTGATGCCGACGGAAAAGAAATTTCCGCTTCAGGACACCTTGTTGATACTTGGGTATATGACAACTTCTCATCTCCCGCTATGCAAAATATGGGTGACTTCCGTTTTACAGGCACAAAGTATTACTACGTGAACTATAGCGAGGGCATCTACGTAGGTTACAGATATTACGAGACAAGATATGAGGACGTGGTTTTGGGTAAAGAAAACGTGGGTAGCTATGACTACGCTGATACGGTTATTTATCCCTTCGGATACGGTCTTTCATATACCGATTTTGAGTGGAGTGATTTCACAATGTCCACTCCTGACAAAAATGGTAATATTGAAATCTCCGTTAAGGTTGCCAACGTTGGTGACAGACGAGGCAAGGACGTAGTTCAAATCTACGGTCAAGCGCCTTATATTGGAAACGTTGAAAAATCATCGGTTGTTCTTATCGGACTTGCAAAGACGGATTATATCAAGCCGGGTGAAGATGAAACCGTAAGAATTACGGTTAATCTCAAGGATCTTACAAGCTATGACGTGAATGCAAACGACGGCAAGGGCGCTTATATCCTTGATGCAGGCAATTATTATATCACAGCTGCAAGCAATGCTCACGAAGCGCTTAACAGCATCATTTGTGAAAAGGCTGCTGTTGAAAATTTGACAATCGACGAAACAAAGTTGGTTGAGGGTAAGCAGGATGACAGCTCCGTTGCCGAAGGCGAAAAGACAATCGGTGTTCACGTTCAAGCAAATTATGATTCCACCTCCTATTCCGTAGCAGGAGAGGGATTGCAAGAGATTGAAAATCAGTTTACCGATTCCACTCTTGAAGGTGCTGAATATCTTTCAAGAAACAATTGGAGTGTAATGGAAAATAACGGTCTTCGTTACGGCAAGCACGTTGACAGTATAGATCCTGATGTAAAAGATACCACGTATCAAGCGGAAATTGGCGGCAAATATTTTGAAGCAACACCTTCTGACGAGCTTAAGGCACAGCTTCAATCCTATTTCTCACTTAACCCCGATGAGGGTAAAAAGATTGTTGAAGTAACGTTCGGCGCTGACTATGACGTTGATCTTATTGATCTTCGTGGTCTTGCGTTTGACGATCCTCTTTGGGATAAGCTTCTTGATCAAATCACTCCCGCTGAGCTTTCCAAGCTTATCGACGAGTGCGGATATTGTTCACCTGCTATGAATTCTATCAATAAGCCCAAGGTTAACGACCTTGACGGCCCCGCGGGACTTAACGATATTATCGCACACGGCTCAATGCCCATTGGTGATGGCTTGCAAGCAATGACTTGGCCCACACAGTATATGCTTGCCTCCACTTGGAATCTTGAGCTTGCTGAGGATATGGGTGAGGGCATTGGTGAAGATGGCTTGTACTCTAATACTGTAGGCTGGTACGGCCCCGGTATGAATATTCACAGAACACCTTTTGCGGGTAGAAACTTTGAATATTATTCCGAAGACGCATTCCTTTCGGGTGCTTTGGGAAAGGCCGAGGTTTACGGCGCGGCTACAAAGGGTATGTATGCATTCATCAAGCACTTTGCACTTAACGATCAGGAAACTCATCGCGACGAGTACGGTGTTGCAACCTTTGCTGACGAGCAAACAATCCGTGAGATTTATCTCAAGCCCTTCGAGATGACTATTGTTGGTAATGAGGTTGAGATATTCTACAACGAGGCCATCAAGGACGAAGCGGGCACTATCACAGGCTATGAAAAGAAATACACCACCGTTCCTGCGGCTACTGCGGTTATGACATCCTTTAACCGTATCGGCACAACATGGGCGGGTGGACATTATAACCTCATCACTCAGGTGCTCAGAAACGAGTGGGGCTTTAACGGCTTCGTGCTTACCGACTACGAGGTAGGTTCAGGCAAGGGATCTTACATGAAGACATCTCAAGCACTTGCGGCAGGCGGTGACGGAAAGCTCAAGACAGTTGATATGGAAGCTTTTGTCGGCTACGATATTACCAAAACTCCCGAATACCTTGAAATGGGACGTGAAGCGGCTCACCACATTCTTTATACGGTAGTTAATTCAGCAGGTATGAACGGCTTCGTTCACGGAGTCGAATTCGTTCCCGGAATTGCTTATTATAAGTTTGTTCTTTTGGGATGGGATATTCTTGCTATAGGCGCGTGTGTATGGATGGGACTCACTATAATAAAGAGAGTTCGTTTGCGCAAGAAAACGGCTAAATAAACAAATTAAAACGGCTTGATACCTCGGTATCAAGCCGTTATTTTTAGTTGAATCTTACTACATTATTTGCCAATCTGTAGATAAATGTGCTGAAGGCGCGTCCGAATTTGCCTGGGAGACAAATGAAGAAAAGAGGTGTGCGATATCTGAAATGCTTGCCCCACTTTTCATCGTGCGCGATGCAATCCTTCCACATCTGGTCTATAGCCGCATCAGTTTCATCGGTCTTGTTAAGACGGGTGCAAAGAATGGCAATGCCAAACATCATAAAGAGCTCGTGCTTAACGTATTTTTTAAGACGTGGCTCCTTGATCTCGTCGATACGGAAGGATTCAAAGCATCTCTTCGTAACAAGAACCTGATGCGAGTATCTGCCCTTCATCACGTTTTCTTGTACGGACTGATCGGGTCTGCCTATCCAATAGCGATAGAGATCGTGGGGAAAGTAATACATTTTATTTACCTTTGACAATGTTTGGCAAACCATGAGATTATCCTCATAGAATACCTTCTTTGGAAGGGGCTCTGCCCATTTCTTCATCAATTCCGTTCTGAACGTACTTGAATGGATCGTAAAAAGCTGATGGATCTTGAAGGGCTTGGATTCACTCCAAGTAAAGATTTTATTCTTGGGAAGAACGTTGGAGTAATCTATCGAGCGGTCGCCAATTCCGTCAGTGTGAACGTAATAGTAATTTGTGACTACAAGATCAACACCGCCCTCTGCTTCGCACTTTTCAAGTGCGTCAAGAAATGCGGGAAAATCCTCGCTTACCTTGTCATCACTGTCAACGACCTTGAAATATTTACCCGTTGCGTGCTTAACGCCTTGATTTATACCCTCGCCGTGACCGCCGTTCTCCTGATGAACGACTTTAACGATCTCGGGGTATTTTTCTTTATATTCGTCGGCTATAGCACCCGTAGAGTCCTTTGAGCCGTCATTGATAATAATTATCTCAACTCTGTCGCCGCCCGTGAGCAAGCTGTCAACACAGGTTCTCATATAGTCCTGCGAATTATAGCAGGGAACTGTAACTGTAAGTAATTTTTGATTTGCCATTATTTTAACTCTCCTTCCGAAGCATCAAGAGCCGCAAGAATAACCGCGTCCATATCGTAATACTGATACTGACCGAGTCTGCCGCCGAAGATTACATTTTCCTCTTTGCCTGCAAGCTCCTTATATTTTTTATAAAGATTTGTGTTAGTTTTGTCATTTATGGGATAATATGGCTCGATTCCGAGCGTCCATTCCTGACTATATTCTTTGGAAATAACAGTTTTTTCTTGAGTGCCGAAAACGAAATGCTTATGCTCAATGATGCGAGTGTAAGGAGTTTCTGAATCGGTGTAATTTATTACTGCGTTACCCTGATAATTATCGGTGTCGAGTATCTCATTTTCAAATCTTACACTTCTATAACCGAGAGGGCCGTAGCAATAATCGAAATATGCATCGATGGGACCTGTATAGATTATCTTTTCTGCCATTTCGTTAAGAGTATCCTTTTCAAGAAGATAATCAACGTTGAGGCGCACCTCAATACCATTGAGCATATTTTTTATCATTTTTGTGTATCCCTCTGTGGGAATACCTTGATAGAGCGCGTTAAAGTAGTTGTTGTCAAATGTAAATCTTACGGGGAGTCGCTTGATAATGAAAGCGGGAAGTTCACTACAGGGTCTACCCCACTGCTTCATCGTATAGCCCTTGATGAGCTTTTCATAAATGTCCGTACCGACAAGACTTATTGCCTGCTCCTCAAGATTTTTTGGTTCTGTGATACCGCTTGCGGCTCTTTGCTCGGCAATTTTAGCTTTTGCCTCATCGGGAGTTATCACACCCCACATCTTATTAAAGGTGTACATATTGAAGGGGAGGGAATATAGCTCGCCGTGATAGTTAGCCACGGGAGAATTGGTATATCTGTTGAATTCTGCAAACTGCGTTATGTATTCCCAAGCGCGTCGGCTGTTGGTGTGGAATATATGAGCGCCGTATTTATGTACCTGAATGCCTTCGATCTCCTCGGTGTATATATTTCCGCCGATGTGATCGCGCTTATCTATAACGAGAACTTTTTTACCCGCCTTGTTTGCCATCTGTGCAAACGTAGCTCCGAAAAGTCCTGCGCCGACAACGAGGTAATCGTATTTCATATCATTCATATACCTTTTCCTTTCTGAATATGTAATAACATTTTTGTGCTAAAAATCATTATATCATATTTTTTGAGCTTTTTCAATAGAATATAACAAAAATCGCAGAGAAAAGCTGAACGCTCTCTCTGCGATATTATGTTTTATTTGTAGAGGAATCTCTTTATCTTTTTGGAGGGCGTTTTTTCAAACTCGGTTTCCATAAATTCAAGAGCCATAATTCTCTTATATCCAACGAGCTTTCTGTTGATAGTATTTATCTGCTCTCTGATCGCATTATATACCTCTTCCTTTGTCTTAAGGCCGATGCTGTCGGTATAATCAAAGTCGGGATAAACGAGAGCCGTAATGCAGAGGTCATTATCCTTTTCTCTGCCGACCACAACACATTCCTTGATGTGAGGAATTGCGCCGAGATATTCCTCAATCTCCTCGGGGAATACGTTTTTACCGTCCTGAAGGACAATGATATTTTTCTTTCTTCCCGTGATATAGAGATAGTTGTTTTCGTCAACGTATCCGTAGTCACCGGTGTAGAACCAACCCTTTGGAGAAAGAACCTCCTTGGTCGCCTGCTCGTTTTTGTAGTAGCCAAGCATTACGTTGGGTCCCTTAACAACGATCTCACCGAATTCATCGGAGGGATTTTCCTTGTCGATGAATACCTGAACGGAATCTGTGATAAGTCCGCAGGACTTGGGATTATATACACCAAAGGGAACAACTGAAATAAGGGGAGCACATTCGGTGATTCCGTAGCCCTGACAAATATCAATTCCTATGGTTTGGAAAATTTCCACAAGCTCGGGACGAAGCGCCGCACCTCCACAGATCATTTTGCAAAGTCTGCCGCCAAATGCATCCATAACCTTACCAAAAAGCTGTTTTTTGAGGTTGATATTTACCTTGCCCGCTGCTTTTGCGATCTTGAGCGCCATATTGAAGGTCTTTTCGATGCCCTGCTTGCGAACATTTTTCATAATGCTGTTATAGAAAACCTCGACGTAGAGGGGAACTACGCACATACCTGTGGGTCTATATTTTTTGAGATTCTTTGTTACGTGTTTAATGGAGTCATTTATGCAAATCCTACAGCCGTGGTCCGATGCTGCAAAGATTCCGCAGGTAAGCTCATAGGTATGGTGAACGGGAAGAACGGAAAGAAGAGTATCGTTTTCATCAATCGCCGCGAGGGGCTTTCTTGCGTCGTTGATTACGGAGCAGATGTTTCTCTGATTGAGCATAACGATCTTACTTGTGCCCGTAGTGCCCGACGTGAAGAGCATAACACTCATTCTCTCTGTGTCTTGCTCGGGAATTTCAATATCCTTGATTGCGTTACCTGTGTGAGCGAGCTTTTCTGCAGAAGTGAATTTTTCAAGATCATAAACCTGTTCGGTTTTGAAATCAAATTCCTTATCTGCAAGCTTGATGAAGTTAGATACACCCTTGAATTCATCGGCATTTTCTTCAATGAATGATGCCCATGTGTTAGAGTAAGCAAGTACCTCTACCTCAGCCATTTCCGCAAACTGAATGAGCTGCTCCTTGGAAAGAGCAACGTCGATCGGAACTGCAACACCGCCTGAGGTAACAGCCGCGATATAAGTTGCTATCCATTCAGGGCAGTTTTCACCAATAATAGCCACTCTTTTGCCCGCGATACCAACGTGGATATAAGCGCGAGTCATCGCACGAACGTATTCGGCAAATTCACTGTAGGAGATCTCAAAATCCACCTTTCCTCTTTCAAAAACGAAGAGGGGGTGATCTCCGAATTTTTCTGCCGCAAAGGCATAGTTGTCGTAAAGACTTTGAACAGGTCTGTTATAAATAGCCATAATAATCTCCTTCTACTGCTCGTCGCATGCGATAAGCGAAATATTATTTTCAAGTGTACCTAAAACTTTATAAAATATCGCCAGATCATTTTCGGGAATGCTCTGTCTTGCGCGTGCCATATATTTCGATATAACACCGTCGATCCGTGATGTGATCTCGTCGCTCTTTTCAGTGAGAACGTATCTCTTGTTGTACGCTCTTCCTGAAGCCGAGGTTTCAATAAAACCGTCGGAAATAAGCTCCTTGACCACTCTTGATATAAGTGCCTTGTCTATCTTGCACGCCTTTGAAAGCTGTGTGACAGTCATACCCTTTTCACTCGATTTGATGTGAAGAAGGCAACCAATGTGCGCCGAGCGCAAGCCGTATTCACGCATATAGGACATTTCAAGCTTTTTGATATCTTTAACGATTCTGCTAAGACACTGATAAAACATCAAAAATCTATTAGTTTCCATTTTTCCTCCAACTTGTTGATTTGTCAACAAATTCCATGATAACATATATTTATGAATTTTTTGTGAACTAAACGGTCATTTTTGAAAATTCATTCAAATATTTGGTTATTTTGGGGAATATTGATACTGTTAGTTAAGTGAATATTCATCGATTGAAAACATTCTGTTTATCATTTGGCGAAGATTTTCGTTATCCGAAAGATCGGGTGATGATTCGACAAGTGTTTTTGCCGCGTCGTAGGCATCGGTCAGAACACCGCTGTCCTCGCTCATATCGGCAAGTCGGAATTTCAGTCCGCCACTCTGTCTTACAACGGGATCGGACGAGCCCTTGATAAAATCACCCGGGCCGCGTAAAACGAGGTCCTTTTCGGCGATCTTAAAGCCGTCGTATTCTTTTTGCATTGTGTTAAGACGCTCGCGCGCATTCTCTCCCTTTGAATCGGAAACGAGCACACAATAGGATTTTTTGTTTCCTCTGCCGACACGTCCGCGGAGCTGATGAAGCTGAGCCAAGCCGAATCTCTCGGCGTTTTCAACTGTCATAAGCGTTGCGTTGGGTACGTTTACACCTACCTCAATAACGGTCGTGGAGACGAGCACGTCTATCTCACCGTCCGCAAAGCGCTTCATGATTGAATCCTTATCCGCCCCCTTCATTTTTCCGTGAAGGAATGCGATATTAAGACTCGGAAGTGTGGCTTGAAGGTCCTCCGAGAACTGTACTGCCGCCTTGAGAGGTGGCATTTCCTCCTTGAGTGAGCCGAAATCCGCAAGTGTTATTTCGCCCGAATCCTGTGGCTCCTTTTCTTCAACTGCGGGACACACGACGTAAACCTGCGAGCCCTCGTTGACTTGTTTTTCAATAAAGGTATTGAGACGAGCGCGATAGCTTTCATCAACCGAAAACGTGTCAACTCTCTGTCTGCCCTTGGGCATTTCGTTTATTTTTGAAAGATCAAGATCGCCGTAAAGAATGAGGGCAAGTGAGCGCGGAATTGGAGTCGCGCTCATAACGAGCACGTGGGAATGCTCTCCCTTTTTTGAAAGAGTGGCTCTTTGCGCTACACCGAAGCGGTGTTGCTCGTCTGTAACGAGGAGCGCGGGGGAATAAAATTCCACTCCGTCGCTTATGAGAGCGTGCGTGCCTATAACTACATCCGTTCTCTTGTCGGGATCAGACTCAGAAAGAGAAGCACGCACCCTTTTCTTTTCACTTGCGGTGAGTGAGCCGACAAGTAAACTCGTTTTGTATCCCATTTTTTCAAAAACGGGCGCGATGTCTTTATAATGCTGGCGCGCGAGTATCTCGGTGGGAGCCATAAGCACGGCTTGATTTCCACTTTGAACGGCTATCAGCATCGCCGCCATGGCGCACACAGTTTTGCCGCATCCAACGTCACCGACAAGTATTCTACTCATCGGTATATCCGTCGCCATATCGCGTTTTATATCCTCTATTGCCCTTTTCTGATCCCCTGTAAGCTCATACGGAAGTGAGGAAATAAGGGCGTCAATATCATTATTATCACATTTTGGTGCGCCACATTCACGGCGCTTCTTGCCACTGAGTGCCATGCCAAGCGCAAAGGTGAAAAACTCGTCGAAAATGAGACGTTTTTTTGCTCTTGCGACTGATTCGTAATCCGTGGGATCGTGAATAGCTCGCAGAGCGAAGGGAAGCGTGCAGAGCTTGTATTTACGCCTGATGTCGTCGGGGAGATAGTCCTCAAGCTCTGGTGAGAGAGCATTCATCGCCGACTGTATGTCGGTGGCAATTCTGTTTTTGCTTATTCCCTCGGTGAGGGGATAAACGGGAACAAGGGGCATAAGCTCCTCGTTTTCTATCACCATCTCATAGGCGGGAGAATTCATTTTGTAGCGTTTTCCCACCTTTTCGACCTGACCGTAAAAGCGGAAGGTCGCGCCAAGGGGAAATTTGTCGGAGAGATAATTCTGATTGTAAAAGGTTATCTCACAAGTACCGCTTTCATCGAAGGCGGTGAACTTAAGCAGCGTCATCCCGCGTCTTATCATCGTCTTTTTGGGAACTGTTCCAATGACCATGATAAGCGATGCCTTGTCACCCGAGATGCACTCCGAGAGGAGCTTTACGTTCCCACGATCCTCATAAGCGCGCGGAAAATGATAGATAAGATCGGAAACGGTTCGTATCCCGAGCTTTTCGTATGCCTTGGCACGTGCGGGACCAATGCCCGAAAGCACCTTGACGGGAGCTGAGCTTAATTTTGGCATAAATTCTCCTTTCTCGATTTTAGCAATCGTATATAAATCTCTCTTTGATGTCTTTAAGATCTGCGGAGTCGGGCTTTCTTAACCAAGGAAGCACGCGCATCCTGAAACAGCGCTCTCTTTGCTCGTAGAAATGGACAAGAAACATCTCGCTTGCACGTCTTGTAAAATATTTTAGTTCGGGAGCTTCAAGTCCAAGATCGGTTTTCAAAAATTGCTCCGCAATATCGAACGATAGATCGAAATATATTCCGTAGGGGTCGAAATGCAAAAGCAAATCTGCCTCTCTTGACGCGGAAAAGTTGCGCGCGAGAAACAAAAGGGAAGCAAGTGTAAACGAGCAGGATTCAAAGCATATCTCGTTTGCAAATTCCATCGCGTTGGTTATAGGGTCGTAAAAAACGTTGATCTTACAGCCGTAAAATGTGCCGAAGGAGTGCGCTATATCGGTGATCTCTTCGATTACGTCGGAATTTGTTTGCAAGATAAATTTTGCATATTCGGTGTAGCGGTGCACTGAGGATAATCTATTGGCAAATTCGAGTGCTGAGGTGCTTATTTCACTTGGAAATGTATAGCTCGCGAGAGCCTTCATTTCGTCGCTCAGATTAAGGCGCGCAAGCTCTCCGCTCTTGTATAGCGAGAGCAGCTCTTCCTTGGTGATGTGAGGAACTATCGCAATTAAAAGACTGTATCTCGGACAAAGAGAAAGGTCAAAAATGATAGGTCCCGCACTTGAATCCACAAGCATAAGTGGGCGCGTACCGGGGAAGGACATATTGTCCTTTATAAAATGTAGATCATCACGGCTCAAAAGAGAGAGCGGATTTGGTATTTTTGGATTGTTACCGTGTCTCGAACTGATGATCTCGCCTAAATGATCGCATAAATATACATCCTCGCGAAATACCGTAGGAGAAAAATCGGCTATATCTGTAAATTTTCTTTGCATAAAATATCGGTCCTTTGAATATAATATTATAGGACATATCCAACACTATTGTAACCGCTAAAACAAAAAAAGTCAACATTTTTTCAAAAAAGGGTGTTGACAAAAGAGAATTTGTGTGATATACTATTCAAGCAATTAAGAGTGGTCACAGTCGTGGCGATGCAAATTCCGCCGGGGTGGCGAAATTGGCAGACGCCCGGGACTTAAAATCCCGTGGTGCGAGAGCACCGTACGGGTTCGATTCCCGTTCCCGGCACCACCTTAATTACCAGATATCGCGGGGTAGAGCAGCCTGGTAGCTCGTCGGGCTCATAACCCGGAGGTCGTGAGGTTCAAATCCCACCCCCGCAACCAATAAAACAAAAAGCAGTCCAAACGGACTGCTTTTTGTTTTATCCGTTACGTGCAGATAGAGGTTTGAAGTCACGACCGACGGAGGAGGTCGGGGGCTTGGAGTGCGACTGCTCGCAGTGCGAGGAGGAAGGAGCACGACAAGGGAGAAAATAAGAAGTGTCGGGCAAATGCTTTAGCACGCGCCCGAGACGACTATATTTTCGAGTGGGACTTTCAAATCCCACCCCCGCAACCAAAAAAGGGCTATAAAAAAGATATAGCCACGAAAAGCCTTGATTTTCAAGGCTTTTTTGTTTTTCTCCCCTTTTCTCACATAGTCGCGAGAAAAAGATATTAAACACTTACGGGATTTGAACTTCCCGAAATTGAATACTACTTACCTGTGCATAGGAAATCCTTATGCACTTTTTTGTTAAAAATTGTTGACATTTTCCTCCTTATATGATATCATAGTATCAAGATATTATGATATCAAAATGGAGGTGGGATTGTGAACAAATCGGATACCCCTACAAAACAAAAAGTATCAATTCCCTTGCGGCTACCACCTGAACTTTACGATAAACTGGTGGAAGCTGTTCAAAAAAAGAAGAAGGATGAACGAGGTTATAGTATAAATCAGTACATATAATTGTGATTCGTGCAGATTGTTTGAATGTTTATACCGCCAATTTTATAATTACAATTCTCAATCAAGAAAAATACAGATATCCTGTGTTTGGACGAGCTTTTACTAAAGATTTAATTAAACAGACGAAAGTCTATCTTCCTGTGGATAAAGACGGAAATCCCGATTATCAATTCATGGAAGATTATATTAAATCTTTGCCATTTAGCAAAAAAATATAATTTCGGGTAGTTCAAATCCCGTAAGCAAAACGCCGAAAATATCTTTTTTATAGCTCTTTCACGAAAAGAAAGCAACCCATTTGGGTTGCTTTCTTTTTGCTTTGTAGAGCGAATTTCGAATTGCCGAACGACCTCCGCGGAGGGAGTGGGTGAACAAAAGAAAAAGGACACACCGTGTCCTTTTTCTTTTGTGAAGGAGCCAAAGCGCGAGAGAGCAGAGCTGAGTGACGCAGGCGATAGCTCACGACACGCGACGCGAGTGGGGCGTTGTTCGCATTTGTAATATTATACTGCCACTGTGCTTTTCCCAATTCTATGGGATTTTGCGCAAATAGGAGCTGCTGGGAGTAAACGCTATATAATTGTAATGTATAAATCCTATTTGTGCATTAGTGCTAAAAATGTTAAGCGCTCGATTATTGAATTTGCACATATTTGTTTCTTATAATATAAATGCCATTGACTTTATATGGAAATTATGTTAAAATAATGTTAACAACTCCGCAAATAATGCTGAGTGGGAAAAATAATGCAGTAAATACTGCAAAAAGGAGAAAATTATGGGTTTTATTAAAGGTTTGGCCATATTTTTGGCTATTCTCCTGGTAATTATGATTCCTGTGAACATAATTGTCAGTATGTTCGACAATACGATTTCTCTTCTTTTGCCCGGAAATAAATTCTGGGAGCTTCAGAATGAAGATCCCGACGCTATCTATTTCAAGGGCGACTATGAAGGTGAAGCAGAAAGACTTGAAGCAGGTAGAGAGCTTTGCTATCAGATCGAGGCAGAGGGTGCAGTTCTTTTGACAAACAACGGTGCACTTCCTCTTGCAGCGGGTTCAAAGGTAAGCACACTTTCCGTTAACTCCGTAAATCTTACTTACGGTGGTACAGGTTCCGGTAACGTTGACGCTTCCAAGGCCGACAATCTCAAGGCTGCTCTTGAAAAGTCAGGCCTTACAGTTAACGCAACTCTTTGGGATTGGTACGGTAGCAAGGAAGCAACCAATCTTATGAAGGCCATTGAAAAGGCATCCGGCACATCCGCAGGTGAGAGCGCAGTTCTTGCAGGTCAGGCTCCTATTCTTGAAATTGATCCCAAGGATTATCCTGAAAACGTAAAGAGCTCCATCTCCGAATACGGTGATGCAGTTATTATCACATTCTCCCGTGTTGGCGGTGAGGGATACGATTGCTCATTCCCCGGCTACGAGGGCAATGACAATGCACAGAACTATCTTGAGCTTAATGCAAATGAGAGAGCGCTTCTTAAGTATGCTACAGAGCTTAAGGCAGAAGGCAAAATCAGCTCCATTATAGTTCTTATCAACACATCCAACGCACTTGAGGTTGACTTCCTTAAGGATGAAAACTATTCCGTTGACGCATGTATGTGGGTTGGCGGTCTCGGTATCGCAGGTACAAATGCAGTTACTGATATTCTTGCAGGTAAGGTTAACCCCTCCGGTAGCCTTGTTGACACATATTGCTACGATAACTTTACATCTCCTGCAATGAAGAACTTCATTGCACAGCAGTATATTTTTGAATCCGGTGTTAAGATTGACTCCGGCTTGGCGACCTACATGGTATACCAGGAAGGTATCTACGTAGGATACAAGTACTACGAAACACGCTTTGCTGACTCTATTATGGACACAGGCAATGCGGGTGACTATGCAACTCAGTATGCAAATGAGGTTGCATTCCCCTTCGGTTACGGTCTTTCCTATACAACATTTGAATACAGTGATATGGCAATCAGCGAAAGACTCGTTGATGCAAAGGGTGAAGCTTACTACTACATAACTGTTAAGGTTACTAACACAGGTGACGTTGCAGGTAAGGAAACAGTTCAGATCTACATGTCATCTCCCTACACTCAGTATGATATTGACAACAAGGTAGAAAAGGCAGCAGTTCAGCTTATCGGCTTCGGCAAGACTGAAGTTCTTGCTGCAAACGGCGGCTCCGAGCTTCTTACTATCCGTGTTGACGAAAGAGATATGGCTGCTTACGACGCTTACGGCGCAGGCACATACATTCTTGATGCAGGTGATTACTACTTCACAGCAGCTACCGATTCACACAATGCTAACCTTAACATCCTTAACGCCAAGGGTAAGGATTTAGAGGGTGGAGATGAAAATCTTGTTAAGACAGTTAATTATTCAACTCTTGATACAGAAACTTACTCCACATCTCTTAACGGTACAAAGATTGAAAATCAGCTCCAGGGTGCTGATCCTAACAAATATTACGGCAGAGAAGTAGTTAAGATGCTCTCCAGAAGTGACTGGGAAGGCACATGGCCCACAGGTCAGTACAAGTTCATCTTCACAGCTGCTATGGCTCAGGAAATCGACAACCGTTACGACGGTAAGCTTCCCGAATACGAGAAGATAAAGGCCGACTATGAGGCAAAGACAGGCAGAGACTGGGACGTAATGCCCGTTCTCGGTAAGGATAACGGACTTTCCCTTTACGATATGTTCGAAATGGATGCGGACAATAACGGTATCAAGGCTATTCACGATTATGACGATCCCGCGTGGGATATGCTCCTTGAACAGGTTACTCTTGAAGAGCTTGTTAAAATCGGTGACTGCTTCCACTGGAGACATCCCGTTCCTTCAGTAAACGCTCCCGGTTCACGTGACGAAAACGGACCTCAGGGTCTTACAGTTTCTCTCTTCGGTGCAGGTCTTCAGGCTGAAGCAACTGCATTTACATCCGAGGACGTTATGGCTGCTACTTTCAACCTTGATCTTATGAATCAGGTTGGCGTTATGATCGGTAACGACTGCCTTGATGCAGGTGTTTCCTGTCTCTACGGTCCCGGTGCTAACACTCACCGTACTCCTTACGGCGGACGTAACTTTGAGTACTACTCAGAGGATGGCTTCCTTTCTGGTGAAATGGGTGGCACAGAGGTTGCAGGTATCCTTTCTAAGGGTGTTGATGTTGTTATGAAGCACTTTGCTCTTAACGATTCCGAGCAGGCTCGTCTCGGTCAGGCAGCATGGCTCACAGAACAGGCTGCACGTGAGATCTACCTCAAGGCATTCCAGAAGGCACTTGAAGAAAACGGCGGACGCGGTGGCGTTATGACAGCTTACACTCGTTGGGGTGTTAACTGGTCAGCTGCTAACTACGGTCTTATGACAGGTATTCTTCGTAATGAGTGGGGCAACAAGTCCATGCACATTACTGATAATATGATCACTGCAAACTGCAACGCTATCGACGCTATCATGGCGGGCGGTGTAACTTGCTTCGATGCAATGATGACATATGCAACAGACGACATCAAGACTGCTACTGACGATCCCGTATTCGTTAACGCTATGGTTGAGGCAATGCACCACAACCTTTACACAATTGGCAACTCTGCGGCAATGAACGGCGTTGGCGCGGAAACTGTTGTAATTGCAACAACTCCCGCAATCGTTAATATCATTATGTATATTACAATTGCTATCATGGCACTTGCAATCTTGCTTATGCTCTTCCTTGTAATCTAAAAAAGCATTTGCTAAAAAACGCTATTAAACTAATTTAATAAAATCTCCCTGTCCGTTGCAATACCCAGCGCAAATGGGGCAGGGGAATTTCTTTGACAGGAGCTTTTATGAGAAAAGAACTGCTTATCAATGAAAATTGGTTGTTTCGCTATCATGACGGTACTGAAACAGCAGTAAATATTCCACATACCTGGAACAATATCGACGGTCAGGACGGCGGTGACGATTACTATCGCGGCACCTGTGTTTATGAAAAGGATTTTTGCGCTCCCGAGCATTCTGCTGACGAGAGAGTATACCTTGAATTTAACGGTGTCAATGCTTCCGCTAAGGTTATTCTTAACGGAAAAGTAGTAATGACTCACGATGGAGGATATTCCACCTTTCGCGCGGACGTTACCGAGCACCTTTTGCCCGAAAACCATATGACAGTCGAGGTTGACAATTCCAAAAATGATAGAGTTTATCCGCAGAAGGCGGATTTTACGTTTTACGGCGGTATTTACCGTGACGTAAAGCTGATCGTGGTAAATAAATATCATTTTGATCTTGATTTCTTCGGCGGTCGCGGACTTGCCGTTTGTCCCGAGGTTGCGGGTGAGGATGCGGCTATTTGGGTGCGCACTTGGCACAATGCGGAATCGGGCAGAGTTGAGATCGCTCTTAAGGATGCCGAGGGCAATGCCGTTGGCACGGGCGATGACAATGATGAAACCATCATAATTGAAAAGGCGCATTTGTGGAACGGTATAATCGATCCCTATCTTTACACCTGCGAGGCTACTCTTTTCGTTGACGACACACCCGTTGATCGCGTTGGCTGTCGCTTCGGTGTTCGCTCATTCAAAATTGATTCCAACAAAGGATTCTTTTTGAACGGCAAGGAATATCCCTTGCGCGGGGTCTGCCGTCATCAAGACTGGAAGGGCATCGGTAATGCTATAACCAAGGAGCATCACGATACGGATATGTCCATTATTCGCGAGGTCGGTGCTAACACCATCCGCCTTGCACACTATCAGCACGATCAGTATTTCTACGATCTCTGCGACGAATACGGTATGATCGTATGGGCGGAGATTCCATATATTTCCGAGCATATGCCCAACGGAAGAGAAAATACTATATCTCAGATGAAGGAGCTTATTGTTCAGTGCTATAACCATCCTTCCATCTGCGTTTGGGGTATTTCAAATGAAATTACGATCTCCACTAAAAAGCGTGATGATATGCTTGACAATCACAGAGTGCTCAACGATCTTATTCACGAGATGGATCCCAGCCGTCCTACGACGCTTGCTTGCTATGCGATGTGCGCGCCGTTTGACTCGGTAGGTCATCTTTCTGACATCGTAAGCTGGAATCTGTATCTTGGATGGTACACTCCTTTTATGTGGCTCAATAACGTTTGGGTTGATTATTTCCATAAGCGTTATCCCAACCGCTGTCTCGGATACTCAGAGTACGGCTGTGAGTGTATGCCGAATCTTCATTCCTCCCACCCTCTCAGAGGAGATCAGAGCGAGGAATATCAGTGCAAGTATAACGAGTATATGCTCAACTTCTTTGACAAGAGACCTTTTATGTGGGCTACACATCTTTGGAATATGTTCGACTTTGCCGCTGATGCGAGAAATCAAGGCGGAGAGCCCGGTATGAACCACAAGGGACTCGTCACATTTGACAGACAGACCAAAAAGGATAGCTTTTACGTGTATAAAGCTTGGTGG
Source organism: Eubacteriales bacterium (assembly GCA_045125655.1). Lineage (GTDB taxonomy): Bacteria > Bacillota > Clostridia > Oscillospirales > CAG-272 > RGIG4608. The sequence continues at coordinate 18,499 of JBGVNP010000049.1, forward strand.
TCAAAGGATCCGTTCGTTTATATTGCAGGCAGACGCTACGTTGAGCGAACGGAAAGCAAGACCACGGTTAAGGTTTATTCCAATCTTCCCGAAATTACTCTTTACGTAAACGGAGAAAAGTTTGAAACGCAAAAGGGAAATAGAGTGTTTACCTTCCGTGTTCCCATTAAGGGAGACGTTAAGTTTGAGGCAGTGTCGGGCGAATACCGTGATGAAATCAACATTAAGAAGGTTAGCATAGCTAATCCGGCATATAAATTGGCAAAGAAAATCGCCAATGGTGGCAACTGGACTTGATTTAAAGCATAAATTTTGATTTTACTACCTTAGTTTACATAAGGAGATAATTATGAACGAAAACAACGGCGTTAATCGCGCCAAATTTTATCAGCTTGCCTTGTTCCCAATGAACAACGGCGCAACTAACGTATATTTTGTACTTATACTTTCCTATATTGCAACCTTTGGTAACAAGGTGCTTGCGCTTGGAATGATATTTGCATCGGTTATGGTTACGGGTATGCGTATTTTTGATGCTATTACCGACCCCATTATCGGTGCGATTATGGACAAAACCGATGGTAAATTTGGTAAGTTCCGTCCGTTTATGGTTATTGGTAACGTTGTTATGGCGGTATCAGTATTCGGACTTTACGTGCTTACTCCACTTATTCCATCTTCTATGATGTGGCTTAGATATACCCTCTTTATTGCATTGTATGCTGTATGGGTTATCGGTTACACGTTCCAAACTTCCGTTACAAGAAGTGCACAGTCCGTTCTTACCAACGACCCCAAGCAACGCCCCCTTTTTACAGTTTTTAACACGATAGCGTCTCTTGTGGGTATGGGCGCAATGCAGTTTGTAGGCCCAATTATTGCGGGCGATAGCATTGCAGGTGACTATAACAGCACTTGGTTTGCAATTATGACTCCTATAGGAATTGCTATTTCTGTAATTCTTACCATTCTTGCTATTATTGGTATTTGGGAAAAAGACCAAACAAAGTATTTCGGCGTTAGCGGTAAGCAAGAAAACGTTAAGCTTTCTGAGTACGTTGATATAGTGAAATCTAACAAACCCCTTCAGCGTCTTATGATTGCCGGTGGCGGATGTAAGCTTGCTCTTTCAATTGCTACCAACTTAACCGTTCTTTGTATGCTTTACGGTTGTATGACTCAGTTTGGGCTTGGCTTTACACAGGGTCAGCTCCTTTCCGAGATGAAGAATGACGATAAAAATCAGATTGTTGATATGGAATTTGATGGAAACGATTCAGTTTTTGCCATCACTCTTGACAAGGAAGCTCTTGTTTGGGATGAAAAGAACGGTGAATATAAGTTTTCTAATTCCAATATTGACACTCTCAAGGTTTGCAAGGCAAACGAGGTGCTTTCAGTTAAGGACGGTAAGCTCGTTGCATCGGCAGACATTGACGTTATTGCCTTCTACGTAGATAATGCCAAGAATAATGCAGGTAAAGTGGGAAGCGTAGAGCTTGATGCCGACGGAATGCCCGTGGGCATTAAGAGAGATGCAAGCGGCAAGATTATCGGATTCAACTCTAAGAAATCCAGCCGTGTACTTGGTGTGCTTGTAAATGATGAGGGTAAAATAATCAACGGTCAAAACGAGGAGCTTTCTCTTGTATATGATGAGAATGGATTCCTTACAGGTCTTAAGGATGACGATACCGTTCAATTGGCAAGCCGCAACAGCTACGATAACCTTTATCTTATTATGATGGTAATGGGATACGTATTCTCCGCACCCTTCTTCCTTTTGACGGTTCGAACCTCTCAAAAGCACGGACAAAAGAAGTCTCTTATGACATACGTTGCCGTTGCATTGCTTTGCTACGTGGGTGTGTTTGTAACTCTTCTTCTTTGGAAGTTTGGTGATCCCGCTTGGAATATCAGCGTGTTTGAGGGAACGCTCTTTAAACCCGATTTCAAGATTACAATCAATCTTTATACCATTATCTTCTTACTTTTCTTCGGCGTTGGATACGGTGCTTACTACGCTACGGCGGATATGCCCATTCCCATGGTTGCGGACTGCTCGGACTACGAAACTTATCGTTCGGGTAAGTTTATCCCGGGTATTATGGGAACGCTCTTCTCACTTGTTGATAAGCTTGTTTCCAGCCTTTCATCCACGGTTGTATCGGTTGCACTTGCCTTTATAGGCATCAACGATTTGGCTACAAAAACCACACCTTACGTTGATGGAATGAACTGGGTTGTTATCGCGCTTTTCTGCCTTGTTCCTATGATTGCTTGGACACTGACCCTTATTGCTATGAAGGGCTATGCCCTCGACGGCAAGCGCGTAAAAACGATTCAGGCAGTAAATGCCGCGCGTAAGGCTGCTGTTGAAAACGGTATGTCCATGGAAGAAGCTATGGCTACCATTACTGATGAAACGGTAGAAAAGGCATAAATTAATAATCTTTTAAGGTTAAAACGTTGCAAAAGCAGTCCATTTGGACTGCTTTTCTTTTGTTTAAAAACGCAATTAAATGAAAAATCAATAAATTAAAACTGCCCGAGCAGACTATTTATTAGTTAGTTTGCTAGGGAGTTTTTTATGTTTTGACCTTGCTGAAAAAATCATATCCATTTAATGGAAATTAAGTTTTCAAAAAATACTTGCATTTGCAATTAATCTGTGATATTATATAAAATAGAAAAGTATCGTTAAAAAACAGAACCCTAAAATATGATAAAAAAAGGAGATTGCTATGACAAAACGTTTAAGAATAGTATTGTTGATTGTAACAATACTTAATATTTTGTCTTTGGTTGTTGCTTGTTCCACAAATGATAAGATGTGGGACGATGTCAATGATCAGGTAATTGATACTAAGGATGAAATACTCGGAAAGCCCGAAAAACCGGATGACAGTTGCTCGCATGAATGGATGGCAGCTACTTGTGAAGCGCCAAAAACATGCTCAAAATGCGGTGAATCCGTGGGAGAAAAGCTTTCGCACGTTGAGGTGATTGATGCGGCGGTTGCTCCCACATGTACGGAGTCAGGTCTCACTGAAGGTAAGCACTGCTCGGTATGTAATGCGATTCTCGTTCCTCAAACAACGCTTCAGGCCAATGGACATACTCCCGGCGCGGCAGCTACGTGTACAGCTCCACAGAGATGTACAGTATGCAGTGCAGTGGTTGCTGGAGCAAAGGGACACACAGAGGTAACAGTTTACGGAAAGGCGGCTACATGTACAACTGCGGGTCTTTCCAACGGTAAAAAATGTGCGTCCTGTGGTGTAACCACCGTTACTCAGCAGACAATTCCCGCAACGGGACATAAGTATAGCAAAGAGACAATCGCACCCACGTGTACGGCTGACGGTTACTCCAAATATACTTGCTCCTGCGGTGATAGCTATATTCACGTTGAAGAAGCAAAGCTTGGACACGATGAGATTTCTCACGAAGCAAAAGCACCCACATGTACAGAAATCGGTTGGGATGCTTACGTAACTTGTTCAAGATGTGACTATACAACATACGTTGAAAAGTCCGCACTTGATCACGATAGAGTTTCACACGATGCAAAAGCACCCACATGTACTGAAATCGGTTGGGATGCTTACGAAACCTGCTCAAGATGTGACTATACAACATACGTTGAAAAGTCCGCACTTGATCACGATAGAGTTTCACACGATGCAAAAGCACCCACATGTACTGAAATCGGTTGGGATGCTTACGAAACTTGCTCAAGATGTGACTATACAACATACGTTGAAAAAGCAAAGCTTGGACACGATGAGATTCCTCACGAAGCAAAAGCGCCCACATGTACCGAAATCGGTTGGGATGCATACGAAACTTGCTCAAGATGTGATTACACAACATACGTTGAAAAGTCCGCTCTCGGTCACACTGAAGTAGTTGATAAAGCAGTAGCACCTACATGTACCACAACAGGTCTTACAGAAGGTAAGAAATGTTCAGTATGTAGTGAGGTCATTTAAAAACAGGAAGAGATTCCTGCAACAGATCACTCTTGGAATGAAGGTGTTATAACAAAAGCGCCCACATGTAATACAACTGGTGTTAAGA
>JBGVNP010000050.1:0-5937 GCA_045125655.1 Eubacteriales bacterium
TCTCAAATTCCTCCATCGCTTTGAAAGGGTCATAGGAACCAAGAAAATGGTTGTTGCGTGCAAAGGGTGTAAGTTCAAACATAACAGAATCCTCCTTATAGATTTTGTGTTTATAGTATTTGTTGAAAGGATGATTTTTATACGAGATTCAGGCGCCTTTTGAATCTCTTCCTTTCACGATTATATTGTAAACCTAAATTGTTTCATAATTGTTATGAAAAAATGTCATATTTGTAAATATTAGCACTCTAACAAATAGAGTGCTAATAAAACCAAGGCGTTCAATGATGCTAAATCAAGTTTAACTCCCAAATAATTAGCAGATACAAAAGTTATCTGCTTATTTTGCAGCGTTTCTTCGTTTGGTATGCTTTCTGACAAGTTCTATAATAAGCAGTATAGCAGCATAGCCAACAGCATAAATAGGTGCAGTTACCCAAGCCGTCAAGGGTGTTTTTCAAGCAGGGGCTCCGTGATATGAAACGAGTCCTCAAAGCCAAATACCGACATTTGAAATAGATTATACCACTTCTCGTCAATTAGTTCAAGTGCGTAAGCGTTTTACTTGACAGCTTTTCTCAAATGCCTTCTGACCCGGTTTACGTGTCTTTCAAAATCACCGCTGTTGATGAGCTTTGCAATGACAAGCTGCTCAAAGGTGGGAACCGTGCAAGAATTAAATCCAAGCTTTTCCTCAAAGACCTTTACAAGTTTTTTTGGAAGAACCATATAACCCACACGCAAGGAGGGAGAAATGGTTTTGGAGAAGGTATTGAGATAGATCACGTTGTCCTTCTCGGCAAGCGAAAAGAGGGTTTCCTCCGGCTTTGTAGATACCGAAAACTCGGATTCGAAGTCATCCTCTATAATATATCTATCGCCTCTGTTTGACCAACGGATATATTCGTGTCGCTTGGATGCAGATGCCGTGATACCGGTGGGAAAGCTTCGATAGGGGGTGGTATGTAGAATAGTCGCACCCGAACGAAGCAGAGCCGTGCTGTCAATACCGTCTTGAGAGAGTGGCAGAGGCTCGTACTTGACTTCTGCGGCGCGATAGACCTGCTCTATCTTCTTGTAGGACGGCGACTCTATACCGAATACAGATTTCTTGCCAAGTAGCTCAATAATTAAGGAATAGAGATATTCCGATCCCGATCCGATAATGATCTGCTCGGTGGTAACGTTGATGCCTCGGTTCTTTGCAAGATACCGCTGAATGGCTTCTCGGAGCTGTAAGCACCCAGATCCAGGAGAACGTTCGAGAATATTTTCGCCGTAATCAGTAAGAATACCTCGCATTGTCTTAGAGAGAACAGAAAAAGGGAAGTCAGGGTAGTTGTGCTTCTTATGTTCGATCGGTAGTGCTTTTGACTGCACCTCATCGATCAGTGCAAAGTGGTCGTCCTTTCGAAAGATCACAACGAATCCGCTGCGCTCTCTTGATTCCACGTATCCCTCATCGCACAGGAGCGCATAGGCGTGGTCAACCGTGACCATGCTGACATCAAGCTCGTCACAAAGCGAACGCATAGAAGGGAGCTTTGCACCGAGTGGGTAAATTCCATCAATAATATCCTGCCGTATCTGTTTGTAGATTTGTAAGTAAACAGGACGGCTGTTTTTGTCTATTAAATATTTCATCTGTATATATTAAATTCTCCAAAACTGATTATTTTAATATAAGCAGATTTATTATATAATATTTTCAAGCAAAAATCAAGGAGTTTTGAAAAATGTCTCATAACAATCAAAAAAAGATTGCTGTTATCAACGATTTTTGCGGATTCGGGCGGTGTTCAATTGCGGCATCGCTTCCAATCATATCCGCAATGAAGATACAGTGCTGTCCGTTGCCAACCTCAATCTTTTCCAATCATACAGGATTTGAGAGCTTTTTCTATACCGATTACACCGAGCATATGAACCGATATATGGACGAGTGGAAAAAGCTCGACTTAAAGTTTAACGGTATCTTGACCGGCTTTCTTGGCTCTCCCGAGCAGATCGGAATTGTAAAGCGATTTATTGAACTGTTTAAGACAAAGGAAAATATCACCGTCATTGATCCCGTTATGGGAGACTACGGCAAGCTTTATCCAACCTATTCGCCGCTTTTAGCAGAACAGATGTCATCACTGGTTCCGCTTGCAGATATTCTTACACCCAATCTGACCGAGGCTTGTATCCTCACAAATACCGAATACAGACCGGATATGAACGAGGATGAACTTTACGCTATCTGCGAGAAGCTATCTGCGATGGGCCCGAAGAAGATCGTGGTTTCGGGACTTGAACGAGGAGACAGCCTTGAAAATTACATATATGAAGCAGGGAAGACACCACAGATAATTCTTGAACACAAGGTGGGACCTTTCCGTTCGGGAACCGGCGACGTATTTTCCTCCATCATAGTAGCCGATGCGGTAAACGGAGTTGAATTTGCAGCTTCCATACGACATGCCTCCTCGTTTATTGCAAAGGTTTTAAGAAGAACTCTCGAGCTTGACCTTCCGAAAACGGACGGAATATGCTTTGAAGAATATTTAACGGAAATATAAGGAGTTTCATTATGCAAAACAAAAAAATCAGACTGATGTGCTTTGCCGGCATCTTTACGGCAATCGTGTTTGTATTTACCGCTTATCTTCACATACCGAGCCACACCGGATATACCCATATTGGTGACGGCTTTATCTATCTTGCCGCCTGCTTGCTCCCTCTGCCTTACGCGATGTTCGTAGGTGCTGCGGGTGCGCTTCTCGCAGACTGTCTTACAGGTTTTGCAATCTGGGCACCCGGATCCGTGATCATCAAAACGGCAGCCGTTCTGTTCTTCTCGCGCAAGAGCAAAAACATTGTGTGCTGGAGAAACATCATAGCCTTGATCCCTGCATGGATCCTTTGCATCGGCGGATACTATTTGTATGAAGCATTGATCACGGGTAACTTTGTAGCTCCTCTTGCCGGCATCCCCGGATACATCACACAGTCTGCCCTCAGCACCGCGCTCTTTGTGATTGGCGGTATCGCTATGGATAGACTGAACGTAAGAGCAAAGCTGAACGGAGGTGGCTCCTTATGATGACCATTACATATCCCGTCCATAATGGAATCTATGTGAATATGACCAATCGCTGTCCTTGCGCCTGCACCTTCTGTCTGCGTAAGCAAAGCGCTCACGTTTATGGTTCGGACTCTCTGTGGCTTGAAAGAGAACCTACGGTAGAAGAGGTCTGTGAGAGTATTGATAAATGGGATCTTAGCAAATACAGTGAAATCGTATTCTGTGGCTACGGTGAGCCGACAATGCGCCTTGACGATCTTCTTAAGGTGGCAGCATACATTAAGTCGAAGAGCAATATTCCACTCCGTATCAATACCAACGGACTTGCCGATTTGATTGCAGGTGAAAAGGTTGCGCATAAGCTTGAGGGCCTCATTGACACCGTTTCTGTCAGCCTGAACGCGACCAACAAGGAGGACTACTTCAAGCTTGTCCGTCCTAAGTTTGGTATCGATTCCTATGACGCCATGCTGAGCTTCACAAAGGAATGTACCAAATACGTTCCCAACGTTATTATGACTGTAGTTGACGAGGTTACCTCCAAGGAAGAGCAAGAGAAGTGCCGCGAGATTTGCGAGTCTATCGGAGCAAAGCTCCGCGTAAGACCTTACGAAAAGTAAGCATAGCTTATTTTCAAAAACCTGTTGACTTTTTATTATATGATGCTATAATATACGAGTAAAGAATATATGAGTTCCCCAACTCATAGGGCTTAAAATTAAGAGATTCGTTGATTTGGTTGTAACACTAACTAAATCAGGGGTCTTTGGTTCAAGTCCAAAAAGGGGAGCCAAGAGAAAAGCACCGCAAAAGCGGTGCTTTTTTCTTGGCTTTTTCTTCTTAAACTTATGCCAAAGTCCTCGTATTATTGAGAGGCAGGCAGTCGAAGACTGCTAGTGACTGCAAGTTTTGTGGTTTTCGTTAGAAAATGCCACTCGTAAGAGGGGTAAACAAAATCTTGTGCCATAAGCGTAGCGTTGGCTGAAATCAGGGGGTATTTGGTTCAAGTCCAAAAAGGGGAGCCATAATGGTGCAACAATTTTGCACCCTAACACAAAAGTCCTTGAATTTCAAGGACTTTTTGTGTTTTTAGGGATAAAAATACCTCTCTTTCACCGTTGCACCTTTTCTTGACCCTTATGGACTTGAACCAGCGACTTTTTTTATATTACCAAAAGTTATTGCCAATTAAACAAAGATATGTTATACTTATAATAGAGCAGAATGTATTGTACTAAAGGAGACGGCTAAAATGGGACTATTTGCTTTATTTAAGAGAAACAAGCCTCAACCAAATGACGAGAATTACATAAATTCTACAATAAGTAGTATTTTGCAGGAGTTGAGTGAGAAAAGTGATAAAAATGTTACTATGGAAAACTTTGATGACTTAGAAGGATTGGAGTTTGAAAATTGGTGTGCCAATCTTTTAAGGAATAATGGATTTATCCATGTGGAAGTTACCAGAGCAAGCGGCGATCAAGGAGTTGATATATTAGCCGAAAAAGGCGAAATTAAATATGCAATACAATGCAAATGCTATTCAAGTGATTTGGGTAATTCGCCAATTCAAGAAGTACACGCAGGTAAAAGTATGTATAATTGCCACGTTGGTGTAGTAATGACTAATCGCCACTTTACCAGTGGAGCAGAAGAACTTGCTAAAGTAACAGGGGTTTTGCTTTGGGATAGAGAAAAGCTTTTACAGATGCAGTCAAATTGTGAAAGTAGCGAAAACAATTATATATTGGAAAAAGGACTTGATACTGATCCTATGTTTTTAGATGCTATTGATTTGGCTTTGGCAGAAGGTAAAATAAACACTTCTTTGCTTCAACGAAATCTTATGATAGGATACGGCAGGGCAGCAAAATTAATTGACAAAATGGAAGAAATGGGCATAGTAACCAAGGCTGATGGTAGCAAACCAAGAAAAGTTATAATGTCCAAAGATGATGTCGTAAAAATGTTGATAAAGTAATGTGTATAATCAGCGCAGAGAGTTTTTCAATGTAACACTTGATGAAATAAAAGCGGTTGTTATGAAAAATTTTGATAAGTCTGTGGAGTTCATTGAAGTGCCGGAAGCCGAGCAGTACAGAACATCGTTAAAAATGAAAGAGAGCCCCCATAATTGACAAAAGGTTCGAAATTGTTGGGTGAACTCACAAAATGAAAACGGAGTCCAATCGGACTCCGTTTTTGTTTTGCTTTTTTCTTTGGATTTAACCCAATCCCCCATCATTAACATTCAGCGACCGATGGGAGACTGACTGCAAGTTTTGTGGTTTTTACAAGAAAATGTCACTCTTATGATTGCCAACACATCTTGCGTCATGCGAGCATTTTCTCTTAATGCCCGTATATTTTGTCCTATACGTTTTTCAACAATAGCATTCATAAATTTTTACCTTTGCACTTTTTGGGGGAGGCAATCGCTTAACTTTATTATATAACTGTGTTATAATTAACTTGCACTCATATAGGTGCAGTAATTAAAAGTTATTTAAGGGGAAATATTATGAAAAAGGCTTTATCACTCACACTTGTAGCGATTATGCTTATCTCAACACTCGTTGCTTGCGATGGCTTTATGGTTGTACCTATTGATCCAAGCAACACCAACACAACAACTACAACATCATCTACGGAACCAAAGTATACAATTACAGCACAAGAACGGGTTGCGTTTGCCGGTGCTAAAAACTTTACGGCATATACGTATGATGAATCTGCCCCTACAATTAAATATTTTACTGAAAATGCAGTAAAGGAAATTGATGCAGAAAACCCTGATAAAATTGTAGATATGTTTACTTTCTTTGTTGTAAAGGATGGTGCTTGCCATATGCTCTTCCAATATAACAATG
>JBGVNP010000051.1:0-1515 GCA_045125655.1 Eubacteriales bacterium
ATGGATTGAGTCACGGTTTGTCCATTGAGCTTGACAACTGTTTTGCCGTCAACGTTAAATGAACGTTGTAAAATCAAGCTATCCTCATTTTCAAATCCCAACTCAACGAGTTTGGATTGAACCTCTTCTGGAACAGTCTCAAAGGTGGCTCGTATTAGTGCTTCTCGTTCACCGTGTCTTATCTTCCCTTTAATTGGTCGGGAGCCGAGCAAGATACCGATGCAATCCATAATAACTGACTTTCCGGCACCGGTTTCACCGGTTAAGGTGGAAAAACCGCTACTGAAATCAATATTAAGTTCCTTGACTACCGCTATATTTCGTATGTATAGCGAGGTTATCATTTAGTTACCTCGGACATCATAGTCTTGATTTTTGCGCCAATAATTTGCGCTACGTCTGAATCGGTGGTAACCACTATAATGGTATCGTCACCTGCAACACAACCGAGAATATCGTCGGATTTAATGTTGTCAATTCCTGTCGCAACCGCTTGTGCCATACCGGGATGTGTTTTGATAACAACTATATTCATAGCACAATTAACTGAGATTATGAGGTAAGTTAAAGACGCATTTAATTTGTTAATATCGTTATTGGCAGCAATTTTGGGAAATGCATAATAATACCCATTTTTACCGTCGGATATTTTTGTAAGATTGAGTTCTCTAATGTCTCTTGACATGGTTGCTTGCGTTGCGCTGAAGCCACAAGCCTTGAGACGATTTATAAGCTCGTCTTGAGTATCAATCTTGCAATTTTCAATTATTTCTTTTATTTTTTCCTGGCGTTGCTTTTTCATATTTAACTCCTGAAATTAATAATTGTTATTCATTTTTTGGCTTAAAATATCATAGAAGGAGCAATCCTTGAGACGAACAAGCTTTACTGTATACTCGGACTTGTCAATGGAAACTACGTCGTTTTTGAATAGCTCGCAATTAGCTTTTCCGTCAATGGTAAGCATAAGGGATTTCTCGCGTGCGGATACGTTCTTGATATTGATTTTAGTCTTGTCTGAAAAAATTAACTGTCTTGATATAAAGGAGTGAGGACAAATGGGTGTAACAAGCATACACTCAACCTTGGGATCCGCAATTGATCCTCCCGCGCTCATTGCATATGCAGTTGAACCCGTGGGAGTTGAAACTATAAGTCCGTCGGCTCTATATGTTGTAATGAGATTGTTTTCGGCATAGAGCTCAAGATTAATAATTCTTGAAACTGAACCGTTGGAAATTACCGCATCATTAAGTGCAAAAGATGAGTATTTAACGACACCGTCGGGATTAGTAACACGAATGCCAAGCATATTTCTTTCGTCGATCGTGTAGTCGCCCTCAATGATTTTAGTTAGGCTGGAAAGCTCATCCATCTCAAGCTCGGCCATATATCCAAGGTGGCCAAGGTTGATTCCAAGTATCGGCTTACCTCTTTTTGCCATTCTCTTGGCGCAATCGAGGATGGTTCCGTCGCCGCCAAGTGCTATAACAAGATCAGCCTCGTCATAGAGCT
>JBGVNP010000052.1:0-22659 GCA_045125655.1 Eubacteriales bacterium
AATCACAGTTTTTCGAGCCGCCTGTTAAAATGGCGAGAAAATCGTTATGTGTTGTGGGATACAAAGTATCACACAACACGATTTGCGCGGAGTCTTGCCAAATCAGCACAAACTATATGGCTATTGCGCGAAGCTGATTAAAAAGCTTTTTGGTTCTTTTTCTCGAAAAAGAATATAATTCTTTTCACAAACAGTCCAAAATATTTTTAAAAAAACTATTGACAAAAGCGCACTAATGTGGTAGAATACATCAGTAATGAAGCAGAACACCCCGTTCTCACCCTGCCACTTAAGTGCGCTTGTGTTGATATTTTAGATTCAAAAGCCATAAAAGGGCTGTGTGTCGTACGGGAGAAATCTGCGTACGATTTTTTATTTTTTGGAGGTGTTTACCCATCGCTAACGCAAAAGAAATGCTGATTAACGAGCAGATCGACGCAAAGGAGATCAGAGTTATCGGCGCAGACGGAGAACAGCTTGGAATCATGAGCACTGAGCAGGCGCTCAGAATGGCATATAACGACGGTCTTGACCTCGTTATGATGACAGGAAACTCCACTCCCCCCGTTTGCAAGATCATGAATTTCGGAAAATTCCGCTTCGAACGTGAAAAGAAAGAAAAAGAAGCTAAGAAAAAGCAGCAGACAGTTGAGCTTAAGGAAATTCAGCTCTCCTGCAGAATCGAAAATCACGACTTCGAAACAAAGCTTAAGCACGCTCACAAATTCTTGTCGGGCGGCAACAAGGTTCGCGTTGTTCTTCGCTTTAAGGGAAGAGAAATGGCGCACCAGGCGCTTGGCGCAGAGATCATGGAGAAATTCCGCGTTGCTTGTGAGGAGCTTGGTACAGTGGACAAAAAGCCCACTCTCGACGGCAGAATCTTAAGCATGGTAATTTCACCCGTCAAGAAATAAAACAGTACACATAAGGCATTGCCTCAAAATAAAAATTATGCTTCGGGCAACCGAGGCAAGTATTAAAGGAGATAAAACAATGGGAAAGATCAAAACACATAAGGCATCATCCAAGAGATTTTCTGTAACCGGTACAGGTAAGGTTAAGCTCAACCACTGCTTCCGCCGTCATAAGACAGGTAAGAAGACAGGTAAGGCGCTCAGACAGGGCAGAGAGAATGCATACCTTAGCGACGCTATGGCTGCAAACTACAGAGCACTCATTCAGAAATAATCTTAGAGAATTTATTAGGAGGATAGAAAAATGGCAAGAGTTAAAGGCGCGATGATGACGCGTAAGAGAAGAAATAAAGTACTTAAGGCAGCTAAGGGTTACTGGGGTGCAAAATCCAAGCACTTCAAGATGGCTAAGCAAGCCGTAATGAAGAGCGGTAACTATGCATTCGCTGGTAGAAAGCTCAAGAAGAGAGATTTCCGTTCTCTCTGGATCGCAAGAATCAATGCTCAGGCAAAGGTAAACGGCATCAACTATTCTCAGTTTATGCACGGCCTTAAAAAAGCTGGTATTGACCTTAACAGAAAGATGCTTGCAGAACTCGCAGTTAACGATAAGGCAGCATTTGCAGCTCTTGTTGAGCAGGCAAAGGCAGCGCTTTAATCAGATTAAAAAACCCGGTTTGCCGGGTTTTTTGTCATATTTATAGGTGGGGAGTTTTGCTCGAAAAAGGGCAAAATCCCGCCTAAAAAAAGTTTTTGCAAGGGATGAAAAGCCAATGATTTTCATTTGTTTTTCAACTTTTGCAAATGGAGAATCTTATTTGAAAGGAGCAAAAAATATATGGAATGGCAGTATGTTTCGTCCAAGTCAAACGCGCTTGTTGTGCGACTTGCAAAGCTTAAGGACAAGAAATACAGAAAAGCAGAGGGACTTTTCCGTTTTGACGGTATAAAGCTCTTTTGCGAGGCGGTGAAGAATGGCGCGCCCATTAGTTACGTTCTTGTTTGCGAGAGTGCAAGTGACGAGATAAAGCGCATAGCCGAGGAATCGGGTGTGAATGCCGCGTTCTATATCTTAAGTGAGAATGCCTTTGAAAAGCTCACTGACGAGCTATCTCCAGAGGGCATAATCACAGTCTGCTCCGAACTTAAAAATATTGAAAAAATTGACGATTGCTCGTCCCTTGCATCAAGAGTGAGCAAAAAGAGAGTGCTCCTTCTTGAGAGCGTTCGTGATGCCGGAAATCTTGGCACTGTAATAAGAACGGCAAAGGCATTCGGAATAGATATGCTTATTATCAGCTCCGACTGTGCCGACCTCTATAATCCCAAAACGGTAAGAGGAGCTATGGGCGCTTTATTTTCACAGTCGATATCCGTGACGGACAACATGAGCGAGTGCATCTCGGCTCTCCGTAAGAACGGTGGGCGCGTATTTGCGGCGGCATTGCGACCCTCCGCCAAAAAGCTTGGCTCGTTCGAGCTTGAGCTTGGTGATGCGATAGTTATCGGCAACGAGGGGCATGGACTTTCTAAAGGCATAATTGATGCGTGCGACGAATGTGTGTATATCCCGATGCAAGAGGGAAGTGAGTCATTAAATGCTTCAATAGCCGCATCGGTTTGTATGTGGGAGCTTTATAATATAAAATAAAAATTCAACGGGAGGAAATATGGATATAAATTTGGGCAAGAAATCCGATATTGTATATTGGATATGGTTGGCTTTAAAATTGAATAATCAAAACACCGTATTTCAACGTCTGCTCGATCTTTTCGACGGATCTCCCTATGAAGTGTATATCGCAGATGAAAAGGCGCTTGAGCGTGCGGATCACCTTAGCGAAATTCAAAGGCGTTGGCTTCTTGATAAGAATCTTGATGAAGCAATAACGATATCAAAGTATTGCAAACTGAACAGAGTAGGTGTGATGACATACGGTGATAAGATATATCCCAATTCGCTCAGGACTATGAAGAATCCGCCAATTCTGCTTTACTATATGGGAAATATCCCAAATCTTAACAATAGGGTGTGCGTATCCGTGGTGGGAACTCGCAAGATGACAGAATACGGAATGCGCTCGGGTTATAAGCTTTCCTATGAGCTTGCCTCTGCGGGAGCTGTAATAGTCAGTGGAATGGCACTCGGTATTGACAGTGTAGCGCACGCGGGCGCGATAAGCGCGAGGGGAACGACCATAGCCGTGCTTGGTTGCGGTATTGACGTTATCTATCCCAAGCAGCACAGAAAATTAAGAAAGTGTATTTGCGAGTGCGGTGCGATAGTTACTGCATATCATCCCTCAACTCCCGCATATAAAAATCATTTTCCCGAACGAAATGCTATTGTCAGCGCACTGAGTGAGGGAACGATAGTTATTGAAGCTCCGATGCATAGCGGTGCGCTTATCACGGCAGATCGCGCGGCGGAGCAGTCAAGAACTGTTTACGCGCTTCCCGGAAGCATTGAGGAGCCAATGAGCGCAGGTCCCAATCACCTCATCAAAAACGGTGCGGTTGCGATAACCTGTGCACACGACGTGCTTGAATATTATTTTGAAAACAGATCAAAATTAGTTGATCCCGTAAAGCTAAAGCAGGGAGAATTAAGCTCTGATTTTGACATTGAGGAATTAAATAAATACGGCATTGATACGAGCTGCTACGGCAAGGGCCCCAAGGAATCCCCCAAGGCGCTTCTCAAAAAGCTCAACAACGAGCTTAATAATAACGCAGAGCAGAATAGCGACTATTATGCCGTTCCGAAAATGAAAAGGATCAATCAATCTCAAAACGAAGAAAAAGCCAATAAGCAAGTTGAAGATACGGTATTATCCAAAGAGAAGGAGAATATTCTGGCAACGCTCACGGATGAACAGAGAAGGATATTTGACGATCTCCCCTGTGACAAGCCCGTTTCGGTGGACACTCTTATGAAAAACGGATACAGTATTGGCACGCTTATGGCGTCGTTGACAATTCTTGAAATCAAGGGACTTATATCATCACTCCCAGGCGGAATGTATATTAGAAAATAATTTAACGAAAGGCAATAAATATGGCAAATCTTGTTATTGTGGAGTCACCCACAAAGGTAGGACCGATAAAAAAATATCTTGGATCTAATTATAAGGTAGTTGCGTCTAAGGGACATTTGCGCGATCTCCCCAAGAGCACACTCGGAATTGATATTGATAACAATTTTGATGCACATTATATAAATATTCGCGGCAAGGGCGATCTCATCAAGGAGATCAAAAAGGAAGCTAAAAATGCAAAAAAGGTCTTCCTTGCAACTGACCCTGACCGTGAGGGAGAGGCAATAGCTTGGCATCTTGCAACGGTGCTTGGTATTCCCGTTGAAAATACGCTCAGAGTTAGCTTTAATGAGATAACTCCAAACGTTGTTAAGGCATCCATCAAGGAGCCGAGAAATATTGATATGAATCTCGTTAATTCTCAGCAGACAAGACGTTTGCTTGACAGAATTGTTGGATATAAGATAAGTCCTCTGCTTTGGAAGACCGTCAAGAGCGGACTCTCCGCAGGACGAGTTCAGTCCGTTGCAACGAGAATTATCGTTGAGAGGGAAAATGAGATAAGTGCATTTACTCCCGTTGAGTATTGGACGATCGAGGCAGAGCTTCAAAATGCCGATGGCAAGAACGTTTCCGTTCGCTTCTTCGGTGACGAAAAGGGAAAGATCAAGCTCTCGTCCGAGATTGAAGTGAATAAGGTTCTCGACGTTATCAAAAACGGCGAATTTTACGTCAAATCCGTGAAAAAGGCGGATAAACAAAAGCTCCCCGCTCCCCCCTTCACAACGTCCACTATGCAGCAGGAGGCGGCTTATAAGCTCGGCTTCCAATCCGCGCGCACGATGAAGGTCGCACAGGAGCTTTACGAGGGTATTAATATCGGCAGCGAGCTTGGCGGCGTTCAAGGTCTTATTACCTATATGAGAACGGACTCTCTTCGTATTTCCGACGATGCACAGAGTGCGGCTCGCGAATTTATAGTTGAAAAATACGGTGAGGAATATGTCCCCAAGACTGCAAGAAAATTTAAGGCGGCAAAGAGCGCACAGGATGCTCACGAGGCGATAAGACCCGCAAAGGTTGAGATCACCCCTGCAAGCGTGAAGAAGGCATTGACTACCGATCAGTATAAGCTCTATAAGCTCATTTGGGAGAGATTTGTTGCCTCTCAGATGCAGTCTGCAAAGCTCAGCACAGTAACTGCGGATTTTGAAAATAACGGATATATCTTCCGTGCAAGCGGATATACGGTTGCATTCCAAGGTTATATGGCAGTTTACGAGGCGACTGAGGAGGTTAGCTCGCAGAGTGACGACGTGGCGCTTGTAAGAGATATTCGTATTCCCGCTCTCTCGGACGGTGAAAAGCTCACACTTTCACTTGTAAATCCCGAACAGCATTTCACAGAAGCGCCCCCAAGATATACCGAAGCATCCCTTATCAAATTCCTTGAGGAGAGAGGAATAGGCAGACCAAGTACCTATACCCCCATAATCACAACGATCCTTGCGAGAAATTACGTTCGCCGTGACGGTAAGGCACTTGTTCCCACACAGCTTGGAACTCTCACCACAAAGATAATGGAGGAGAATTTCTCGGATGTAGTGGACTATCGCTTTACTGCAAATATGGAAACAAATCTTGACAAGATCGAATCGGGTGATCTCGATTATATTAAGGTGCTCTCCGATTTCTGGAGTGATTTCAATGAGGATCTTGAAAAGGCAAGTGCAAAGATAGGTAATGCAGAGATCAAGGTTCCCGTTGAGGAAACTGACATTATTTGCGATAAATGTGGTGCAAAGATGGTGGTAAGAACAAGTAAATTCGGCAAATTCGCCGCTTGTCCCAATTTCCCCAAATGCAGAAATACAAAGCCCCTCGTGAGCGAGGAGGAAAAGAAAGTGGAGGAAGAGAAGAAGCCCCAAAAGAAGGAGCAGATAGCAGATTTCAAGTGTGAAAAATGCGGCTCCGATATGGTGTTGCGTAATAGCAGATACGGCTCTTTCTACGCTTGTTCAAAATATCCCGAATGTAAATTTATAAAGACAAAGGTTAAGGAGCTTGACGTTCCGTGTCCCAAATGCGGTGGTAAGGTGATCACCAAATACGGCAGAAATAAGAGTGTTTTCTATAGCTGCGAAAACTATCCCAAGTGCGATTTTTCAAGCTGGGATATGCCCACCGCGGAGCTTTGCCCCGATTGCGGCAAGATGCTTTTCAGAAAGAAGGGTAAGAATCTGCTCGTTTGTGCGGATAAGGACTGCTCTTACAAAAGAGAATGCGAGCCAATGCCTGAGAGAGAAGAATAATGAGTGAAAATAAAATTGTAAACGTTTACGGTGCAGGTCTTGCAGGATGCGAGGCGGCATGGCAGATTGCTCAGCGCGGAGTAAGGGTAAGACTTTATGAGATGAAGCCCCACAAATATACTCCCGCGCATCACAGCGAGGGCTTTGCCGAGCTGGTTTGCTCCAATTCCTTAAGAAGTGACAGTGTTATCAATGCAGTTGGACTTCTTAAAGAGGAGATGCGCAGACTCGGATCGCTTATAATGGAGGCGGCAGAAAACACCAAGGTACCCGCTGGCTCGGCTCTTGCGGTGGACAGGGAGCTTTTCTCGTCATTCATTACGGAAAAAATAAAAAATCATCCTCTTATCGAGGTTATCGAGGGAGAGATGACAAGCGTCAACAAGGATGAGATAACCGTTATTGCAACGGGCCCTCTCACAAGTGATGCGATGGCTGAATATATCGAGAATGAGCTTGGCTGCTCGGGACTTCATTTCTTTGATGCGGCGGCTCCCATAGTTGATTTTTCAAGCATAAATATGGACGTTGCATTCTTTGCCTCACGCTATGACAAGGGCGATGCGGACTACATCAACTGCCCGATGACAAAGGAGCAGTACGATGCATTCTATAACGAGCTTATAGTGGCAAAAGAGGCGGAAATAAAGGAATTTGACCGCGAGGAGCAGAAGAAAAAGCTTCAAGTGTTTGAGGGATGTATGCCCGTTGAGGTAATGGCTAAGCGCGGATACGATACGCTTTGCTACGGTCCTTTAAAGCCCGTCGGACTTGTTGATCCGAGAACTAATAAAGAGTCGTTTGCCGTTGTTCAGCTCCGCAAGGAGAACAAGGAGGGAACGATGTATAATATCGTCGGCTTCCAGACACATCTTACGTTCCCCGAACAGAGAAGAGTTTTCAGAATGATACCCGGACTTGAAAATGCGGAATTTTTGAGATACGGAATAATGCATAGAAATACCTATCTCAACTCTCCCGGACTTCTTAAAAACGACTATTCGATGATAAAATATCCAAACATCTTCTTCGCAGGTCAGATGACGGGCGTTGAGGGATATATCGAGAGTGCGGGAAGCGGACTTGTGGCAGGTATGAATGCCGCATCACGTGTGCTTGGTGACGAGGGGGCTATCTTCCCCGATACTACAATGATTGGTGCGATGGCAAGCTACGTGCAGAACGGAAGCATGGGTAAATTCGTTCCTATGAATGCAAATTTTGGAATTATAGAGCCACTTGGCTACAGAGTTAAGGGTGGCAAGACGGCTAAAAATGAGGTTATTTCCAACCGTGCACTTGAGGCGATAGACACCTTTATCGCACAAAAAAACAAATGAGAAGGGAGTGCTTGTATGCAGAATACCAATCTTTCAGAGCTTGAGATCAAAATCGGCTACAAATTTAAAAATATCGAGCATCTTGAAACTGCGCTCACACATTCCTCTTATTCAAACGAGCTGAAATTGAAGGGGAGAATCATTGAGTGCAACGAGCGTATTGAATTTCTTGGCGACAGTGTGCTTTCAATTATTGCGGCGGACTATCTTTTCAATAAATATCCCGATTATCCGGAGGGTGAGCTTACACGTCGCCGCGCGGTGATCGTTTGCCGTGATGCGCTCTCGTCGTATGCAAAGAGCTTTGACCTTGGCGAGTACCTTTTCCTTGGAAACGGTGAGGAGAAGAACCACGCGCGTGAGAGAAAATCCTTGCTTGAGAACACCTTTGAGGCACTTATGGGAGCAATATATCTTGATGGTGCGCCCGACAGAATGCAGTTCATTGCACGTCTTATGCGTCCTTACTTTGAGAAGGAGCTTGACGCTTGGGAGAAGGGCAAGGTAGTTAAGGATTACAAGTCCGAGCTTCAGCAGATCATACAGCAGTCGGGAGTGGACACGCTTGCCTACGTTATGACCGGCTCACATGGACCCGACCACGAAAAGATTTTTGAGGTTGAGGCACATCTCAACTCCAATATCATTGGCAAGGGCACGGGCAAGACAAAACGAGAGGCAGAGCAGAATGCCGCAAAGGAAGCTCTTGCGCTTTTTGGAGAGATATAAATCAAATACATAGAATTGGAATCGCGTATTTTACCCGATTCCCTTTCTTGCTTTTTTAAGAAGATAAAAATTATCAAAAAATATGGCGAAAGGAGAGAAAAATTGCCGTGAGACATATAAATATTCCCATTTTTATTCCCCATCTCGGATGCCCGAATTTATGCGTTTTTTGTAATCAACGCTCAATTTCGGGACATATGGATTTCGATATTTCAAGTGTTGAAGAAGAGATAGAGGCGGTGCTTTCAACAGTGAAGAGTGACGATGAATGTGAGATCGCATTTTTTGGTGGCTCGTTTACGGGGATAGATCGCTCACTGATGGTGGAGCTCCTCTCGCTCGCTCAAAAATACGTTGATCGCGGAAGGGTTAGGTCAATCAGACTTTCCACTCGCCCCGACTATATTGACGGTGAAATACTTGATATTTTATCATCGTTTTCAGTTGAAACGATTGAGCTTGGACTTCAAAGCATGGACGATACGGTGCTTCGCTCAAGTAAGCGCGGACACACGTCGCAGTGTGCCGAAAACGCTTGTAAAATGGTAAAGGAGAGGGGCTTTAAGCTCATTGGTCAGATGATGATAGGACTGCCCGACTCCACACTTGAAAGGGAGCTTTTTACCGCCGAAAAAATATGTGAAATGAATGCCGACGGTGCAAGGATATATCCGACTGTGGTGTTTTATCAAACCGAGCTTTGCTCAATGATGCAAAGTGGACTTTACTCGGCACTCTCAAACGAGGAGGCGGTCGAGCGCACCAAGGAGGTGCTTAAGGTCTTTGCCAAAAGAAACGTGCCCTGCATCAGAATAGGACTTTGTGCGGGTGAAAATCTTTCAAACGAGGAGCACGTGGCGGGCGGAGCAAATCACAGTGCCATCGGTGAGCTTGCGCAGAGCGCTCTCTATCTTGACAAAATTTGTGAAGCTCTTGATAAAATCGATAATGAAAAATTACCCGAAAGCATTACAGTTTACTGCCCAAAGGGTGAAACCTCAAAGATAGTGGGTCAAAAACGAAAAAATATTGAAAAAATTTACCAAAAATATGCAATAAAGAGAGTAAAAGTTCTTGAAAAAGAGGAGCTTTTGAGGTATAATATAATAATAGCTTTAATCTAAATTATATTTGTGAAAAAATCATCCTGAAAATAGGAGGATACAGCTTTGTATTTGAAGAGTCTTGAAATGCAGGGATTCAAATCGTTCCCTGATAAAACAAAACTTAATTTCGAGCATGGCGCAACGGTTATCGTCGGTCCTAACGGAAGCGGAAAATCCAATATTTCCGATGCGATGCGCTGGGTTCTCGGTGAGATCTCGTCAAAGAGCTTGCGCTCCACAAAGATGGAGGACGTTATCTTTGGTGGCGCGGATTCAAGAAAGCCCATGGGCTTTGCGGAGGTTTCCGTAACCTTTGACAACACCGACCCCGAAAACCGTCTTGACGCGCCCTACGATGAGGTTATTGTAACACGTCGTTACTATCGTTCGGGCGAAAGTGAATACTTTATAAACAAGAGGGCAGTGCGCCTTCGTGACATCTATGAGCTATTTATGAATACCGGTATCGGTAGAGAGGGTTATTCGATCATCGGTCAGGGTAAGATCGCCGAGATCATCTCCCGTAAGAGCGAGGATAGAAGAAGCATCTTTGAGGACGCATCGGGTATTGCCAAATTCCGTCACAAGAAGACCGAGAGTGAGAGAAAGCTCGCGCAGACCGAGGATAATATGACTCGTGTCAACGATATTTTCGTTGAGATCAGCGCACAGGTAGGTCCTCTTGAAAAGGAAGCAGAGAAGGCAAAGAAGGCGATTGAGCTTCTTGAAACAAAGAAGAAGGTTGACGTTCAGCTCTGGTTCTTCGACACCGAAAAATATAGAAATGAAATAGCAAGATTTGAGAACCTTTATAAGCAGTCCAGCTTTGAATTGCAGATAGCCGAGGAGGCGATCGCAAATTTCGAGGCGCAGAGGGACCGTCTTACAGAGGCATCACAGACCAATAGATATGAGTCGGAAAAGCTTCTCACACAGATCCGTGAGCAGACCGATGCAAACCATGCGCTTGAAAGCACATATCGCGTAAACGAGAACGATGCATTGCACATTCAGTCGCTCATTGACGCTACGGGGGATGCCAAAGCGGCGATCGCCGCAAGCATCGAAGCGCAGAATGCCGAGATTGCAAAGCACCTTGAGAATATTGAAAATATAAAAGTCGAGGCGCAGCTTAAGTTCAAGGAGCACGATGATGCTCAGGATGAGATCGAGCGACTTGAACAGGAGATCGCGCGTCTTGAAAAGGAGATCGCCATCGCATTTGACGATATGCGCGCTCTTGAGGCGGAGCAGATGCAGCTCAAGGTGCGTCTTTCTGTAATTGAAAATGCAAAGAGCACCGACAGTGACAAGAACGATACTCTCCTTGCCGAGATGCAGGAGTATTCGAGAATAGATGACGAGCTTACAAAATCCCAGAAGCAGACGCAACGTACAGTTGACGGCTATAATGAGGATATTGCAAAGAGCGATGCGAAGATAGAGGAGCTTTTCTCTTCCCTTGAGCGCGTTCTTCAGCAGAGAGAGGGACTTGAAGCAGATCTTACAAATAAAAAGCTCCTTTTGCAGTCCACTCAGCAGAGAATAGACACCTATAAAGCTATGGACGATCAGTTCGAGGGCTATAATAATAGCGTTCGATTCGTTATGAAGTCCTATAGCGAGGGTAAATTGACAAATCCCGACGGAACGAGTGTCGGAAAAATATACGGCCCCATCTCAAAGCTTATCTCGGTTGAGGATAAGTACGTAGTGGCGGTTGAAACCTCTCTTGGCGCGGCTATTCAGAATATAGTCGTTGAAAACGAGAGCGTGGCAAAGGCGGCAATGCTTTCTCTTAAGAGAAACGAGCAGGGTAGAGCTACCTTTATGCCACTTACGGCTATCAAGGCACCCACCATCTCTCAGGAGATGAAGGATGCATCGGGCTTCCGCGGTTTTATCGCGTTTGCAGATGACCTTGTAAGCACGAAGAATGAGTATATGAATATCGTTTCATATATGCTTGGCAGAATTGCGGTGTTTGACAATATCGACAATGCTACCGAGATGGCAAAGGCACTTAAATATCGCGTGAGAGCTATAACTCTTGACGGTCAGCAGATAAACGTTGGCGGCTCGTTTACGGGCGGTTCGGTTAAGCACGGTCAGAGTATTTTGTCACGCGCGGGCGAGATAAAGAAGCTTGAGGAGGAGTGCAAGAAGACCGAGGGCATCATTTCAAAGCTTACCGAAACCTACAACACGCTTTGCAAGGACGTTGAAAAGGCAGAGCTTGAGATCAAGGCGCTTGAGGACAGAAAGAAGATCATCTCTCTTATGGCGGGAAGCGAGAATACAAAGCTCCAGCAGATAAATGCCAAGATTGATGCAAATAAGACTCTTATGGACAAGCTCCAAGAGGATTATGACAATATCGTTAAGATGCGCGAGAGATACGATGAGGATTTTGCAACCCTCACCGAGCAGATCGCCGCATTTGATGAAAAGATCTCTGCGATTTCGGAGATAAGAACCGACAAGGATATTCAAAAGAATACACTTATCGACAAAAAGGACGAGCTTGCACAGCTTCTTACGGCTACGTTTATTCGTATAAACGAGCTTCAAAAGGATATTGAGACCGAGCAGCTTCTTATCGAAAAGAATAAGGAACATATTGCATCTCTTGAAGGTGATATTGTCGGTCAGGATGAAAAGGTTAAGGAGTACAAGGAGCGTCTTGTAGTTCTTGAGGCGGAACGCATTGAAAACCGTGCGCGTCTTGAGGAGGGCGAGAGTGCTCTTGCAGAGCTTAGTGCACAGCGTGCGCGTCTTGAAGAAAACGGCACAGAATACGAAAAGAAGATCAATGCTATCAATGCAAAGATCAAGGAAAAGCTTGAAAGCAAGGACGTGCTTGTCAAGGACAATATGTTCAATGAGAACAAGCTTTCAAATCTCAGAAGTGATTATGACAAGCTCTCAAGCAAGCTTTGGGACGATCACGAGCTTACACGTAATCAGGCGATGGAGCTTGGATATGAGGAGATCACCGCAGAGCAGCGTCCTGAGATTGCAAAGATACAGACGGAGTGCAGAAATAAGCTCCGTGCAATCGGTCACGTTGACCTTGATGCAGTGAATAAGTATAAAGAGGTCAAGGAGCGCTACGACTACATGGATAAGCAGATCCGAGATCTTAATGCGTCCAAATTGGAGCTTGAAAGAATAATTTCTCAGCTTGACGAAGAGATGAAGACATCGTTTATCGAGTCCTTCAACAAGATCAATGAAAACTTCAACAGAGTATTCGTTGAGCTTTTTGGCGGCGGATATGCAGAGCTTCAGCTCTCCGACCCCGAGGACGTTCTTAACTGCGGCATTGAGATCAAAGCCGCACCTCCCGGAAAGATCATCAAGAATCTTATGCAGCTTTCGGGCGGTGAGCAGGCATTTATCGCGATTGCTTTGTTCTTTGCGGTATTGCAGGTAAATCCCTCGCCCTTCTGTATCCTTGACGAGATCGAGGCGGCACTTGACGAGGCGAACGTTTCAAGATTTTCCGAGTACATCAAAAAATATACGGGCGGAACGCAGTTCATTCTCATCACGCACAGACGCGGTACGATGGAGAGTGCAAACCGTCTTTACGGCGTAACCATGCCCGAACACGGCATTTCAAAGATCCTCTCTTTGAACGTTGCCGACATAGCAAAGAAGAAGGAAGGAGATTGGGATGGGATTTTTGGATAAATTAAAGGCAGGACTTCAAAAGACCAAGAATGCGCTCTTTTCCCCCATTGACAAGATGCTTAAGGCATTTACAAAGGTGGACGAGGAGCTTCTTGAGGAGCTTGAGGAAATGCTCATCTGTGCCGACGTCGGTGCAGGTGCAACTGATGAAATAATTGAAAAGCTCCGCGATGACATCAAGGAGGAAAAGATAAAGGATGCCGACGAGGTTCGTGCCTTCCTTAAGAATACACTCAAGGAGATGATCGGCGAGGGTGCTCCTCTTGTGCTTGACACAAAGCCCTCCGTTATTCTCGTTATCGGTGTAAACGGCGCGGGAAAGACAACCTCCATCGGCAAGATTTCAAACAAGCTCCGCAAGGACGGCAAAAAGGTAGTTGTTGCGGCGGCGGACACCTTCCGTGCGGCGGCTATAGATCAGCTTGCGGTTTGGTGTGAAAGAAGCGGAGTCGATCTCGTTAAGCAGAGTGAGGGAAGTGATCCTGCGGCTGTTGTATTCGACGCTATCAACTATGCGAAGAACAAAAATGCGGACGTTCTCATCGTTGACACTGCGGGACGTCTTCACAACAAGAAAAACCTTATGAATGAGCTTGAAAAGATCAATCGCG
Organism: Eubacteriales bacterium; assembly: GCA_045125655.1. Classification (GTDB taxonomy): domain Bacteria; phylum Bacillota; class Clostridia; order Oscillospirales; family CAG-272; genus RGIG4608. The sequence goes on from JBGVNP010000052.1 coordinate 13,747, forward strand.
TTATTTCGAGAGAATTGCCCGAAGCATCTCGCGAAAATCTCTTGGTGCTTGATGCAACAACGGGACAGAATGCGATCCTTCAGGCAAAGGAATTTAAAAATGCCGCCGAGATCACGGGTCTTGTTCTCAACAAGCTTGACGGCACCGCAAAGGGCGGAATAGTGCTTTCTATCAAGAGAGAGCTTGGCATACCTGTTAAATTTATAGGCGTTGGTGAGAAGATCGACGATATGCAGCCCTTCAATGCAGAGGAATTTATTTCCGCACTTTTTGAATAATCGGAGAGTATATGAAGATAGTTTTTGCATCGGGCAATAAACACAAAATTGAAGAATTCGGTGCGATACTTAAGAGGTATATACCGAGCGTTGAGGTCGTTTCCATGAAGGAAGTGGGCATACTTGACGATATAGTTGAGGACGGCACTACCTTTGAGGAAAACGCTCTCATCAAGGCGCGCACTGTTGCTAAACACGGTTATATCGGTGTTGCCGACGATTCGGGCATTTCCGTCCGTGCGCTTGGCGGTGCGCCGGGTATTTACTCCGCAAGATACGCGGGCGAGCACGGTAATGACAAAAAGAATAATTTAAAGCTCCTCGATGATATGAAGGATAAGGATGACCGCACTTGCTCATTCGTTTGCGCTATTGCGTGTGCTTTTCCAAATGGAATTGAGCAAGAGGATTTTTCAGTAATTGGCGAATGCCACGGAGTGCTCCTTTTTGAAGAAAAGGGAGAGGGCGGCTTTGGATATGATCCGTTATTCTTCGTTGAGGAATACGGCAAGACCTTTGGTGAGCTTACCTCCGATGAAAAAAACAAAATCAGTCACCGTGCGGTGGCTACCGAGCTTTTTGCAAGGGAGCTTTGCAAAAGAGTTTCAATTAAGGAGTAATGCAGCAGAATGAAAAAATATTTTACTACGTCGCTCATTATCTTTAGTACGATCGGTGGAATAGTGACCTTTATAATCGCGTCCTTTTTCACTGATGACATACCTACCTTGGTTCTTTTTTCAGCTATTGCGACCTTGAGTATATCCTTGACTGTTCCTACTATGTTTGCCATATCGGACAGAAAATTCAAGCCGCTCATAAGGGAGATAAGTGAGCCGATCGTGATTGACGAGAGAGTTAATTACGTTGTCGGCGAAGAGGTAAGGCAGGGCTTTATGATAACTACAAGGAACAGTATGTTCATCATTTCGACCGAGAATGAAAAGCCCGTCAAAATGGAGATAAAGAGAAACGAAATCAAAAAAATTTCTATCACGGATGATGTATTTTTGAACATCTTCCTTGATTACGATAAATGTATCAGAGTTTTCGCGGGAAATTGTCAGGAGCTTTCCAAGATGCTTCACGACGAGGGCTTTGGTAAATAATATTACGGAGAAAATTATGTTAAATTCAAAGCAGAGAGCCGCACTTCGTTCAATGGCGGCACAGATACAGCCCATTATGCAGATCGGCAAGGGCGGAGTTTCTGAAAATCTTGTAAAAACGGTATCGGACGCGCTTGAGGCGCGAGAGCTTATCAAGCTTTCAGTGCTTGAAAACTGCGATTATACCACAAGGGATATTGCAGAGGAGCTTGCTGAGGCAACGGGTGCCGACGTGGTGGCTGTTATCGGCAGAAAGGTAGTTCTTTACCGCGAAAGCGAAAATAAAAAGAGAATCGAGATCTAAAATGGAAGATATTACGAGAATTGGAATATACGGTGGCACATTTGCTCCCATTCATAACGGACATGTTAACGCGGCAAAGGCATTTATGGATCAGATGCAGCTTCATTATCTTTTCGTCATTCCAACCTGTATGTCACCCGACAAGATTCGTGATGAGGGTGATGATGCCCATCACAGAATGGAGATGTGCAGACTCGCCTTCGAGGGTGAGGTTGGTGTGATAGTGAGTGATATGGAGATCGAGCGCGGTGGCATCAGCTACACCGTGGATACTCTCCGTGCGCTTGCAAGAGAGGATAGAAGACTCTTTATGCTCGTCGGTACCGATATGGCTATTCGACTTGATGAATGGAGGGAGCCAGAGGAGATATTTAAGCTCTGCTATCCCACCTACGTGCGCCGCGAAAGCGATAAGCTTCTTGAAAAGAAGATAATCGAAAAGAATACTAAATACCTTAATGATTACGGCAAAATATGTCGCAGAATAATGACGGACGAAATTGAGCTTTCGTCAACTCAAATTCGTAATATGGTCAAGAATGGTGAGGATATTTCCCACCTCGTGCCCCAAAAGGTTGCGGACTATATTAAAGAACATGGGCTTTATAGGTAAGAGGTTAGTTGATACGACTGTCGCTATTTAGTTAGTTGATAAGACTGTCGCTATTTAGATAGTTGATAAGACTGTCGCTTTTTAGAAAAAAGCTCCGCAAAAACTTTTTATCGCTTTGGTTTGAGCAGAGTTTACGTAAATTTTCGACAATTCGCAAGCGAATTATCGGTTTAGAAAGCACGGTACATACTTACACGCAAGCGTGACGTATGCACCATACTTTCAAAACTACGAAAATCACTCCTACGGAGCAATTTTCTAAAATTTACTTACTTTGTGCCACGCGATAAAATTTGTGCGAACAAAGAAAAAGTAAGTTGAAGTAGCAAATCATAGATTTTTTTATTTTTCTTGACAAAATTTTACCGACCTTGCTCGGTGCATATAAAGTGAGGTATATATGAATAATAATTTTAGTGAAGAAATGCTCGCTTCATTGCGAGAAAAGGTAAAGGGTGAGATGGGCGAAAAACGCTACAATCACACGCTTGAGGTTGAAAAGATGGCGGTAGTTCTTGGAAGGATATACGCGCCCGATATGATACCTCTTTTGCGCGCTGCGGCTCTTTTGCACGACGTTACAAAGGAGAGAACAGCTGAGGAGCATATTGCCATTTGCGAGGGTGCAGGACTTGCTGTAAGCATTGCCGAAAGAAAATCCCCCAAGATGTTCCACGCAAGGACGGGAGCGCTTGTTATTCCCGAAAAATACCCCGAATTTGCCTGCCCTGAGATAATTGAGGCAGTGCGCTATCACACAACGGGTAGAGCGAATATGAGCATTATGGAAAAAATAATCTATCTTGCCGACTATATTGATATGTCAAGAACGTTTGAGGACTGCGTACGCTTGCGCGAATACTTTTTCGATTTTGATTTTGAAGGTGCAGATGATGCCCAAAAGGCAGAGCATCTTCGCAAGACGCTCATTATGTCCTATGATCTCACAATACGCGGACTTCTTGAGGACGGCAAGCACATAAACGACACCACGTTTGAAGCGCGCAACTTTTTGATTTTGGAAGGATAATATAGTTTATCCCTCTTTGTTACATAAAAAACGAAAGAGGGATGAATATGAAAAAGATAAATTATGCCTATGCCGCTATTGCGCTATTTACGATAATTATAATGATAATTGCAGTTGTTGTGGCATTTTCACTTGGAGAAAGAGAGAATGACGCAACTGAAACGGCAAAGGGAAACGCTCGATCCAATTACAACGTTCTGTTTTTGGGTAAGGACGATGCGGCGGGACTCAGTGACGTTATCATGCTTGCATCATTTAATACGCAAAGTGGGGACGTTAGCATATTGCAGATTCCTCGCGACACCTATTTTAACTACACCGACGGTAGCTACAAAAAGATAAACGGCGCACCGAGAGCCATTACAAATGCAGAATTTTCTGCAGAGCTTTCAAAGGCGCTCAATATTGACGTTGATTACTATTTTGAAATAAAGCTTTCAACTGTCAAAAAAATAGTGGATGCCATATCGGGTGTTGAAATCGACGTTCCAATGAATATGGATTACGATGATCCCTCGCAGGGCTTGTCAATTCATCTCAAAGAGGGTAAAAATTTGCTTTCGGGAGAGGACGCGATAAAATTTATTCGCTTTCGTTCTGGATATCTCACGGGTGATATAGGCAGACTTGATGCTCAAAAGCTCTTCTTAAATGCCTTTGTTAAGCGCATTGGCGAGCAGAAAAATCCTATTACGCTACTGAATATATTCAAGCTCATTTTCAGTGAGAGCAGTACGAACATTACGGAGCAGGAGCTTGTATCCATAGGCATGAAATCCTCAAAGCCGAAGGGTGGCAAGGTGTATTATGTGACGGCTCCGGGTGAAGCAGTGCAGAGCGAGGAGAGTGGCGCGTGGTACTACGTGTTGTCAAGATCCGCTATGCAGGAGCTGATGGTAAGTCATTTTGGCGCATCGGGTGAAAAAACTTTTGATAACGAATACAAATTTGTTGACAAACGAGTGAAATCATTTTATGATATATACAATAAGTACTGCCCATATAAGCTGTACAGTGCCGATGAAATTGAAAATAATCAGATAAATATAAATTAAGGAGAAAACAATGGAAGAAATTATGAATTTGAATGAAGAGATCGTATCTCTTGAAAACGCAAGTCCCCTTGACGTTGCAAGAGCAATCGAAACCTTTCTTGACAACAAAAAGGGAAGAGATATAAAGATTCTTCACGTTGAGGACGTTACAAGCATCGCAGACTATTTCGTAGTATGCACCGCAACAAGCAACACTCACGTTAAGGCACTTTCGGGCGAGGTTGAATATCAGCTTGAGCGCCGCGGTGTGAATGCATATCATATTGAGGGCAGGGACAATAACTCTTGGGTGGTCCTCGATTATTGCAACGTGCTTGTTCACATCTTTAACAGAGAGGCAAGAGAGTTTTACAATCTTGATAAATTATACGAAAATACTACAGCGGTAGAGGAAGAATAAAATGAAATACGAGCATTTGATAATTGAAAAGAAATGGCAGGAATATTGGGAGAAAAATCAGACCTTCAAAACTGACGTGTGGGATTTTTCCAAGCCCAAATATTACGTACTTGATATGTTCCCGTATCCGTCAGGAGTGGGACTTCACGCAGGTCACCCCGAAGGATATACGGCAACCGACATCGTTTCCCGTATGAAGAGAATGCAGGGCTATAACGTCCTTCACCCAATGGGATACGACTCATTCGGTCTCCCCGCAGAGCAGTATGCGGTAAGCACGGGTAATCACCCCAACGGCTTTACACAGACGAACATTAAGACCTTCTCAAATCAGCTCCGTGAGCTTGGCTTTGACTATGACTGGGATAAGATGATTGCAACGAGCGACCCCAATTTCTATAAGTGGACACAGTGGATATTCAAGCAGCTCTACCTCGACGGCTACGCGCAGTACATAGATATGCCCGTAAACTGGTGCGAGGAGCTTGGCACAGTTCTTTCCAACGATGAGGTAATCGACGGCAAGAGTGAGAGAGGTGGATTCCCCGTAGTTCGTAAGAATATGAAGCAGTGGGTAATCAATCAGCCCGCGTTTGCAGAGCAGCTTCTTGAGGGTCTTGACGAGATCGATTGGCCCGAATCCACAAAGCTCATGCAGAAGAACTGGATCGGCAAATCCACGGGTGTTGAAGTCAAATTCAACATCGTTGGTGGCGGTGAATTTTCGATATTTACCACCTGCATTGAAACAATTTACGGTATTACCTTTATGGTTCTTGCTCCCGATGGCGAGATCGTTAAGCAGCTCCTTGACAGAGTTGAGAACAGAGAAGAGGTTGAAGCGTATATTGCAGAAACTCTCAAAAAGAACGATATGGATCGCACCGAGCTTAATAAGACAAAATCCGGATGTGAGCTTAAGGGTGTTACCTGCATAAATCCCGTAAACGGCAAGGAAGCAAGAATGTTCATTGGCGATTTCGTGCTTGCAAGCTACGGTACGGGTGCGGTTATGGCAGTTCCTTCGCACGATCAGCGCGATTTTGAGTACGCGCAGGCGCACAATATTGATATGATACAGGTAATCGACGGTGACGAAGCTTTAGGTCACGTTGACGTAAGCGAGCACGCGTTTGAAAAGGGCGACTATCTTGGACGCGGCTACCGTCTTATAAACTCCGAGGAGTTTACAGGTCTTACCGTTGAAGAGGCAAAAGAGGCAATCACTGCAAAGCTTGAGGCAATGGGCGTTGCAAAGAGAACCGTTAACTATCACTTCAGAGAGTGGATATTCGCACGTCAGAGATATTGGGGTGAGCCCGTTCCCGTTGTTCACGGTGAGGATGGTACAGTTCACGTGCTTCCCGACGAGGAGCTTCCTTTGGTTCTTCCCGAACTTGAAAACTACAAGGGCGTTGGCGGTAAAGCTCCCCTTGAAAATGCAGAAGAATGGAAATATTACGATAACAACGGCATCAAGGGCAAGAGAGAGACCTCAACAATGCCCGGCTCCGCAGGTTCAAGCTGGTATTTCCTTAGATATATCGATCCCAAGAACGAAAAAGCTCTTGCAGATCCCGAGCTTCTTAAGCACTGGATGCCCGTTGACCTCTATATCGGCGGTCCCGAGCACGCAGTAGGTCACCTTATGTATTCAAGAATTTGGAATAGATATCTCTACGATAAGGGCATCGCTCCTACTAAAGAACCCTTCAAAAAGCTCGTTCATCAGGGTATGATCCTTGGTTCTAACGGTATCAAGATGGGTAAGCGTTTCCCCGAGTTCGTTGTAAATCCCTCGGATGTTGTCCGTCAATACGGTGCTGATACGCTCCGCCTTTACGAGATGTTTATGGGTCCGCTTGAGGTTTCTAAGCCGTGGAGCGATCAGGGCGTTGAGGGTGCAAGAAGATTCTTAAATCGCGTTTGGGCGTTCTTTACAGAGGCAGAAAATATAGTTGACTCCGACGTTCCCGCGCTTGAAAAGATCTATCACAAGAGCGTGAAGAAGATCACCGAGGACTATGAAAAGCTCGCGTTCAACACGGCTATCTCACAGATGATGATATTTGTAAATGCCGTATATAAGGAAGGCAAGTGTCCAAGAGAATATGCCGAGGGACTTATAAAGATGCTCTCCTGCATTACACCCCATATAGGTGAAGAGATGTGGAGCGTTCTCGGTCATAATGAGTCCATCGCTTATGAGTCTTGGCCCACGTTTGACGAGTCCAAGTGTGCCGATGATACGGTTGAGGTTGCAGTACAGGTGAACGGTAAGCTCCGTGCAACAGTAATGCTTCCCGTAAACTGCGATAAGGACGAGGCGATCGCCCTTGCAAAGAAGGACGAAAAGGTTCTCGCAGCTATCGAAGGAAAGACGATCATCAAGGAAATTTCCGTTCCAAATAAAATCGTAAATATCGTTGTAAAATAATTGAAAAACCCCTTGACAAATGGGGAAAATTAGTGTAAAATATAACAGCATATTGTAATTGAGGGGAGGGAAACAGAAAATGGCAGAAGTAAGAGTTAAAGAAGGCGAATCTTTGGATAGTGCTCTTCGTCGCTTCAAGCGCCAGTGCGCTCGTTCCGGTATCCTCACTGAGCTTCGTAAGAGAGAACACTACGAAAAACCCAGTGTTAAGCGCAAGAAGAAGTCAGAGGCTGCAAGAAAGCGCAAATACAAATAATATTTGTTATTAACAAAAATGGAGATGTGATTTCACATCTCCTTTTGTTTTTATTTGATTGCCTTTAACTGTTCAAGGAATGCCTCCGTTGCCCAAAAGAAATCGTAGGCATCAAATTTTTTGAATTTGGGTTGATCGGATGCTTCCGCCGCTTTTTTGTAGAACTCCTGAATGATGCTATAGAATGCATCAGCTTTCTTTAAACGATCTGCAAGCTCGTTTTGATATATATCAAGATATTCAATGTTTTCTTTAAATTTGGCATCGATCTCGGCAATTTGTGAGGAATATTCTTCTCGATCATAAAGGGCTGCCTTGTAGGGAAGAAATGCGGCGTATTTTTCGCACATTTCTGCGCTTATTCGATGCGCCTTGCTTATATCCATTGTCAAAACCCAAGTGTCTGCACCCACGATCTTTGAATAGCGACTTATTCCTCTTATAACTTCGTAATAAACAGGAATAAATGCCTTTATCTCCTCCTGAGTAAGAAAAACGGAAAAAACGGAATCGTATTTTTTGAATGCAAGGAGCTTTTTGATTTCAACTTCCACCAAAGAAATAAATTCATCAAAGCTATAGCTTGATATTTCATTCAGCTCGGGTAGCTCGGTGTCAAAATCAAGCACCACGCTTTCCGCATCTCTTATTTCATTGTACTTGTTAAGCTGATCTTTTGAAAACGTTAATATAATCTCGTCCATGCTTGCCTCCTTGCTTGAATTTCAAATTTTGATTTGTCGAACGGCTACACTCGTTGTTCGCACGAACCCAATGGGTGTTTCGTCCACCTTTTTAAAGGTGGCTCTCCACGAGTAGTGGCGCGCTTCAAGGGCGCGCAGCCCTTGGCTCGGCGTTTCTTTTGTTAGCTTTTCTTTGCGCTTATTTCGTCAAAGAAAAGCGGCTAAAGAGTCTTGGTATTAAAAGATAGTTTGCCTTTGTAACGCTTTTTTCTTTGGCAAAATAGCCACAAAGAAAAAAGCTTGGCAAAAAAGAAATGGCGTTTTTTCGCCTGCGCGGCGGGCGGTTACCTCTTTTCTTGTCTGCCTCACGGCAGCCATTTGCTGACGCAAAATCGAAAAGGAAAAAGTAACCAAAAAACTTTTTTAATCGTTTGGTTAGTGCGAACACAGTTTGTCTTCTGTTTATAAACTTGCGCAACCCATGGTTGCCACTAATTTTTAGCAATTCAACCCAAAATATATTGCGCAACCGTAGCTTTTATGATATAATCGAAGCATAAATGATGCAGAAATGCATCAATCGCGCACAATCGGGAGTACTTCTGACTATGAAAAAATTATGGAATAAAAATTTTATCCTGCTTTTGCAAGCCAGTGCGGTCAGCACCATCGGCGACCTTATGTATAGCGTAGCAATAGGATATTGGGTATACGAGCAAACGGGCTCCAACTCTTTGATGGGGCTTAT
>JBGVNP010000053.1:0-2038 GCA_045125655.1 Eubacteriales bacterium
TTTTAGTTCAAGTATCATTCTGTTTTTTCCTCCTCAAACCTTACGTTGATAGCGCCTATTCCACCGCTAATGTCAACTTTGTTTGTTCCATTTCCACTACTGCCGAAATCGGATACATCCTTTCCGTCAACAGTAATACTTCCAAGACCTTTTTCAAGGTCTAATTTATAGTCATCCTTATTTCCAATCAAGGTAATATTGGATTCACCGACGCCCATATCTAACTTGCATTCGCCGCTGAATGCCGAGGTAAGATTAAGTTCTCCTACACCCATATCCATATCAAGATTTTTGAGTGCGCCGCCTGATACGGTAATACGACCTGCACCACCCTCAATATCGGCAGATTTTGTAGCAACAAGCGAACCTATTGATACTTCTCCCGCGCCGAGTTCAAAATCAATCGTTTCGGCAGACAGATTATCAACCGTCAATCTTCCTGCGCCGGTAGTAATGTTAACATTTTCAAATACAGTCCCCACGGGAACGTATATTGTAAGTACGGCATTTTCGTATGAGCCCCCGCCAAAGAGTTTGTTTTTTGTCAAATCTTTTATTGTAAGGCATCCGTCCTTATCATCTACTTTGAGATTCTTTAAATTGCTTTCTACCGAAAATGCCTCTCCTTCTTTAATGTAAAGATCAGCAGCGTTGATTTCGATATCAAGATTACGGATTCCTGTATTTACGGAATATGTCTGCATATCTTCGGTAACAGCATCACCCGTAAAGAAACCGCCAAACAAGCCTATTGCACTAAGTATCCCACCGATAATTGTAACGATAAGAAATATTGCAAACGCTATTGCAAGATATTTGATTACTTTCTGAAATGTTGTCATTTGATCTCCACGCCTCCAAACATACAAGTACCGCTTATGTAAATTGTTGGAGCGTTTGCGTTTACTGCCGTTTTGTTAGAAACGCCACCAAAGATGCTATTGGAATTCACTTTGACATTCACATTAGTTGGAACTAAAATATCAATTCCACCGAAGATAGCAGATGCTTGAATAGCACAATCTTTTTCGATTATAGCATTCCTTAAATCGCATTTTACGCCGCCAAAGGTTGCGGAAAGCTCTGCGCCCTCAAAAACCTCTCCGTCATAATTCAGATTACAGCTTGAGAAGGTAGCACATCCCGCCTTCGGTTCTTTTCCTTCCGACTTCAGTTTTTTCATTATTTCATTTGCTTTGTTACCGAACAATCCCGTAAGCACCATCTTCAAACCGATAACAACAATAATGGCAGGGATGAGCAGTTTCCATAGCATAGAGAAATTCAAAATATCTTGACAACATAAGAGCAAAAATACTCCGACGACTATGCCGATTATATTTCCGATTTTTTCACGCTCTGTAAATAAGCCTATCGCACACGGTATGATGATAAATAGTGTCCACCATCCATCAAAGAACACATCAATATCTGTTATGTTAAAGGCATTGAGCGCAAAGATCACTCCTGCCGTCACTAATACCAAGCCCCATAAAATACTACTTACTTTTTTCATTGCTTTTTCCTCCAAAATATAAAAAGTGCGTGACCGAAGCCACGCACAAAAAACGCAAACTCCGAGTCGCTAAACCAACTTGAATACGACAGAGCTAATCTGCTTTCTACAAGTGGAATTTGCATTTTTATCAAATCCATTATGTAGAAAGCCGAAAAAAGGGCATAGTACCCCCTTGGAAACAAATAAGCTCGTTTTTTAACATATTAAGTTGGTTTAGCGTTATTATTATATCACTTTTTTATGAATAAATCAAGGCATTTTGACGGAGTTGTACCTGTTGATTTTATAAAAACTACCCTCGCTCCGTTGTGGAACGAGGGCATACATGGTAGGCTATTCATCTTTCTGATATTCAAGAATATCTCCGGCTTCGCAATCAAGCACCTCACAGATTGCCGCAAGGGTGGAAAAGCGGATAGCCGTTACCTTGTTGTTTTTGATCTTTGACATATTTACGTTGGAAATTCCTACGCGCTCGGCAAGCTCGTTGAGGGAGATTTTTCTTTCCACCATCATTCT
>JBGVNP010000054.1:0-19707 GCA_045125655.1 Eubacteriales bacterium
ACTAACCAAACGATTAAAAAAGTTTTTTGGTTACTTTTTCTCAAAAAAGTAACCGCCCGCCGCGCAGGCGAAAAAACGCCCTTTTCTTTTTGGGAACTTTTTCTTTGGGGCTACTTTCTCAAAGAAAAAGTGGATAAAAGATAAGCAGTCGCTATAGATTGTGGCACTGTCTTTGGATAGCAAGACTTTTTAGCCGCTTTTCTTTGACGAAATAAGCGCAAAGAAAAGCTATGGAAAAGAAACGCTGAATGCGCTCGTGCCGCGCAGGCACTGCTACGCGCAGGGCGCCACTTTTGAAAAAGTGGACAAAACAATCGTTTGGTCTGTGCGAACATAGCGCTCAACAAATCAAAATTTGAAAATCCATTAACCTCATATTGCGAAAAATATTTGGAGATTTAAAAGGAAAAGGTATATCAAAAAGCAATCGTAAGCAATTCCGAGGAAGAAAGAAAGCTTTGACACGCTTGCAAAGCAGATAGTGGCGCAGATGCTTGTAAAAAGACAGAGGGCGCAAACAATAATAGATACCAAAAACAAACGCGCACAAAAGAAAAGCGGATACCAGACATATCCAAGCGCGAGCGAGATAATAAACCACATAGCTCCCTGATATTTCTTCTCCGCGCAAGCGCAAAAGTAGCTACCGAGAGAGATTCCGAGTGAAAGTCCCGCAACTATATACGACACACTGAAAAGCAGAACCATAACCCACGACGGCGGCACGAGCATTCTCACACCCAAAAAGTGCAGAGTTGGCAAGGGACTGCCGCACACCCAGCGCGTGAATATTCCCAAAAACAGCAAAAGAAATGGGATTATCAACAAGAGTTTTTTATCCGTCCTATAGCATTCAAATCTTATTTTTTCAACGGTATTTCTTGATCTCTGCATAAAAAAGCTCCATATATTTGATTACTCAAATCTATGAAGCTTTTTTGATTTTAATTCTCTTTTTAGTTAAGAGGCAACAATATATTTCTTTTGAAAACGAGATCCGAATAAGAAAAATGCGCCGTTGAGAGTCTATTGAACTGTGTCTTTGATGCGCTTATACCAAAGTATTTTTTTCTCTCACTCTCAAGCACGGCAAAAAACGGCTTGTTCTCTGCAAACGAGGGCAAAATTCCTTCCCGAATCTCCTTGTAAACGTATTGAGCATCACTCACGATTATCTGTATCGGAAATTCCCTTTCAACCAAGATCATTCCCACTCTTTTTATATGTGACTCAGGAGTAAAAACCGTTGCAACACCTCCACAAATCTCATCATATTCTACCATCACGTGAGTATGACATATATCGGTCGGCTCGCTCCCTCTGATAAAATATCCCTGCTTGACACGCGAGCCGCGCGCATCGTTTATACACGCCTCACTCGGCAGATGACCCGAATCCATACAGTAATTTACCGAGATAAGATTGGCGCTCTCTTCAAATTTCTTGTCGGCATAGGCGGAGCGAACGTCCCTTTCATAAATTCGCTTAAGAACGGTATTCATCGCATTAAGAAAATGATCCTTTTCGGCACGAGGTATCTCCTTTGGATATTCATAGCCGTACCAAACTCCGCAGATGAGCGAGGGTGTAAATCCGATGCACCATCTGTCCTTATTGTCCTGTGTTGTTCCCGTTTTTGCGGCGATGGCAACCTTGTTTTTAACGGTCAAGCCATTAGCTGTACCGCCCCATACCACGTCCTCTAATAGCTTTCTCATGATTTCTGCATTTCCGTCACTGATCACTCTTTCGCTTACGTCTTCTTTTCCGAGCAACACCTCGCCCTTGTGATTTTTGACCGCGAGGTATGAGCGCGGGGCGTGATAGATTCCGTTGTCGGCAAATATAGAATATGCCGCAGTAATATCCCTCACACTAACACCGTAATTGAACTGACCGAGAGCGAGCGCAGCATAATCCATATCGGTTATACCCGCGCCGTTTTTGTCGGTATTCTGCACGATAAGTGCCTCAAGATGGAGCTTGTCCTTTAAAAAATAAAAGGAATGCGAAAGTCCAAGCTCGTCAAGTATCTGCAAGGGAATCGTATTTGTCGAGTTTGCCATAGCATAGCTCATAGTGGAGAGTCCGTGATAAACGCCGTTCGCATTTTTCGGCCACGCGGAGAACGTGCCGTTGCTATCTTTAAAAGTATAGGGAACGTCATCGTAAACGCTCGCATAGGTGATTATCCCTCTCTCAAGCGCCGGCGCATAGATAGAAAGTGGTTTAACGGTCGAGCCGGGCGGACGGAGAGTATCGGTCGCGTAATTCTGCACTCTGTTTCCTGGCTTTTCGCCTATCGCCCCCACAACGCCGAGTATATCTCCGCTTTTGGGGTCGATCATTATCATCGCACTCTGCGCGCCCTCTCCCGACACAAAATTCGCACTGTTTTCATAATATTCTTCCATTATCTTTTGAATTTCAAGGTCGATCGGGATATAAATATCAAGTCCTCCACCAAACACAAGTGCAGAAGCGGACGCGCGCGTCATTCCCTTTTGCATTTGCAGATCGGATATAACGTCACCTATCACCATATCAACGTACCAAGATTGAATCCCTGTGCTTATTGCAGCATCGTTAGGTTCAAGAATCAGCTCCGTACCGTAATTTTCATTGAACTCCCTCTCGCTTATCATCCCCTGTTCGCGCATCTGCAGAAGAATTATATCCCTGCGCTCCGCATTATTTTCGGGATTTCTTATAGGATTGTAATGCGAGGGATTATTGGTTATCGCCGCGATTGCCACACATTCAATAAGGGACAATTCGCTTACGTCCTTGGAAAAATATCTTTGAGCCGCGATCCCTACTCCGTAACAATTATCCGAAAGATTTATCACGTTGAGATATAACTCCAATATTTCGTCCTTAGTAAGTTTCTTTTCAAGCTCAAGCGCCCACGCCATCTCCCTTATCTTTCTTTCGATTGATACCTCGTCCGCCCCCGTAATGTTTTTTATTAGCTGTTGAGTAATGGTGGACGCTCCGAATCTTCCTCCAAAATGCAAAAAATAATTCGCCGCCGCTCCGAGCGTTCTGTATATATCAATGCCGCCGTGCTGATAAAATCGCTTATCCTCGATGGCAACGAATGCGTTTTTTAGATTTAATGGAATTTCTGTCAGCTCCACCCTCTCAAAGTTCTTCTCGCCAAATATCCTCTCCTCCTCCCACTCTCTCCACTCGCCATTCTGCATTATAAATACTCTACTTGCGCTTCGCGATCTGTCAAGTGTAAATAACGATATGTCCAGTTTTTCTTTTGTAATCGAAGCTATATAAATACACACCGATATAATTAACATAACAATCAAAACCGCTATCGTAATAATACACCGCTTAAGTATCCTTTTTCCCTTCACAAAATCACTCCTTTCTCACATCATTATCAACTTGAGAAACTATATTTAAACACTGAGATTGACATTTAAAAGAAAATATAGTATAATTAACTTAAGAAAATAAGGAGAAAATTAAAATGAATATATTAAGCTATCTTACCCCAAAAAGCGCGACATTCTTTTTGGACAATAATGCAACCGTAAGACAGGCGCTTGAAAAATTCGATATACATAAGTTCAGTATCGTTCCCCTAATAGATGAAAACGGAAAATTCGTTTCTACAATTTCCGAGGGCGATCTTCTTCGCTTTATCAAAAACAACTGCAATTTTGATATAAAAATGGCAGAAAACACAAGGATCTCCGCTATAGAAAAATATCGTCCCTATAAGGCACTCAAAATATCCACACCCAAAGAGGAGATAATTCGTCTTTCGCTCGAGCAGAACTTTGTGCCAATAATAGACGATCGTGGCGCATACATAGGCATTATCAAAAGAAAAACTATTATCGATCACTTGTTTAATTCATAAAAATAGAGGGCCGAAATCAGCCCTCTGTTTTTGCAGTAAAATTCCACTGCGATATATTATTTTTCAAATTATTTACTGCTATCTCCCGCACAATAAATAAACGCCTCGTCAATTACCTCGTTTCCTGCCCCGATCTCGACCGATTTCCAAGAGGCGCTCGTACCGTGATAGTTCACCTTTTTAATGCTCGAGCAACGGTAAAATGCCATATTTGAAATTTTGGTCACGTCTCGGCTGATGTTTACAAAATTTTCACTCTTGCCAGCAGGATAGGTAATGAGCGTTTTTCCGTCCTTACTATAGAGCGCGCCCGAAAGTGAGGAATACGTCTTATTTCCTTCA
The DNA here is from genome assembly GCA_045125655.1 of Eubacteriales bacterium. GTDB lineage: Bacteria > Bacillota > Clostridia > Oscillospirales > CAG-272 > RGIG4608. The sequence goes on from JBGVNP010000054.1 coordinate 4,226, forward strand.
TCAACCTCTATCTTTTCAAGATATTTGCATCCCGACAACGCATAATTGCCTATTTCGCCAACGCTTGACGGAATAAAAATATCCTTTATAGCCGCGCCGTAAAATGCATAAGCGCCGATGGATTTCAAGGTGCTTGGAAGCTCAATCCCCCTGATCGCATTGGAGTTTTTAAAAGCACCGTCAGCAATTTCAACCACTATATCTCCGTCGGGACTCATAGTTGGAACAATAATAAAAGTATCGCCGCATTCGCCCATCCCGTCAAGCGCGCAGGTTCCATCACCATTACTTATAAATGAAAGCCCCTCGCTTGAAGGATCCGGCACGGGCTCCTCGTCCTTTTTGTCGGTTGTGGTACTTGTGCTCTCTCCCCCACCGTTGTTGATAACGGGAACGGAGCCATCATCCCCTGAAATATCCATCGCAACTACCACAAGCATTGCAAGTATCGCCACAAGTACGATTGGAAGCGCAATAGTAATTCCCTTAGCTATTTTAGATCTGATCTCATCTCTGTTCATAATATGACCTTCCTACTTAAAAATTTGGTGATTTTATTCTATCATTCTTCCTTTTTTTATGTCAATGAAAACCGCTCCCCATAAAATGACTTCCACCGCACAAAAATTATCTTTTACAACGGCATTTTTTTAGCATTCTGTAAAAAAGAAGTGAAATCACTCGCTTTTTTGCATCTTTTGCGACCGATTTTCTTATTGATTTTTGCATATTTCTATGGTAGAATTAGCATATAATTTAAATTTGAGGTTTTTTATGGAAATAACTAAAAGAATAATCGCCATAGGCGGCGGCGAATTAAGAACTAAAGAAACTCTTGAAATAGACAGATACATCGCAACCCTTGCGCGCGAGCGTGCGGGAGAAAAGCGTCCCTACGGGCTCTTTATCGGCACGGCAAGCCACGACAGTATGCCATATTTCAACAGCTTTAGAAAAACTTACACCTCGGTATTTGATATCAAAGCGGACGTTGCACTGACCGTTTACGGTGAAATGGATCTTGAAAAGATCAAAGCCAAATTCGAAAAGGCAGATTTTATTTACGTTGGAGGCGGTGATACCCTCTATATGCTTAAGCGCTGGCGCGAGTTCGGTCTTCTTGATCTCGTGCACGATGCCTATGAGCGCGGAGTGATCATATGCGGTCTTTCTGCGGGTGCTATATGTTGGTTTGAGGATATATACACCGACTCCGAGCTTGTTGAAAAGGACGACGCGTATTCAATGCAGAAGGGACTTGGTTGGCTCAAGGGTACAATCTCACCCCACTACAACGAGAGAGTTGAAGATTTTGATGCAATTATTCGCTCACTTCCAGTCGGTTCAAAGGCATACGGAATCGAAAATCTTGCCGCGATAGAGCTTGTAAACGGTGAGCTTACGCGTTCTATCTGTTGCGGAGGCAACGCCTATATTATTGAAAATAACGGAGATGAAATCCTCAAGACGCTTATTTAAACGACATTTTTTTGCAAATTGCACAAAATTTGCATTTATATGAAAAGTTGCACAAATTTCTATTGACATTTGTGCAAAAATACGGTAAAATTAACCTACAAATACTAATATTTGGAGGTAATATATGAAAAAGCTTAACAAAAAACTCGTTTCCAAAATCGTGCTTCTTGCTATGATGACTTCTCTTTTAGTATTATTTACAGCTTGTGAATTTTCCTCATCCAGCATTGATGCGGGTCTTAATCTCTCAATCGGAGCTTTTGAAACAGCATTCAACGGTCTCGTTAACGGTATCGTTGGTGCAGTAAGAGGACTTGCTACAGGTATCTGGCAGTTGGTTGAAGGTCTTTGCACCATCGTAGTTGGATTGATCGCATGGGTTTATGAAGCCATTATGGGTCTTTTCTAATTGACTTTATTAAGCTCCGAGTAAAAACTCGGAGCTTTTTTATATTTTTTATTACACTTTTTGGAAAAAATCTTGACTATATAATTAGGATGGTCTATAATTATTTTAACGACTATCAATAGGAGGTACGCATATGAAAACAAAACGAATCATCAAATTTCTCTCATTAATGATGGCAACTATAATCTTGCTCTTGTCTTTCTCGGTTTCTATATCTGCACAGGAAGATGCGGCTACCGAGAATGGATCATACGATGAAAATCAAGATACAAATGTTTCAGATCAAGAGCCGCCTCACGAAAACGAGGTTATGCCTTTTTGGCCATTTATTATATTGGTAATTTTATCACTCCCGTCCATCTTATTTAATCACATTAACGAGATTATTCCTATTAACGATATTTTAAATGATATTGTCTCATTTTTTGTAAATATTTGGACTTCAATATTCGGATAAAATGCGCTTCGGTATATTGTCTCTTGACATATTTGCTTATTATTGCTATGATTAATATATCACTTAAAAACGGAGGTTTATTATGTTAGTTACTTGGGAAGTAATATTGGAAGCTTTAGCATCATTCTTTGGCTCAATTTGGGAATTTATCGTTTCACTTTTTGCATAAAATAAAAAAGCTCCAAGCAAACGCTTGGAGCTTTTATTTTACGTAATATATATTTTAAATTTTGATTTGGCGAGCACATTGTTAGCACAGACCAAGCGGTTGTTTTGTCCACTTTTTCAAAAGTGGCGCCCTGCGCGTAGCAGAGCCGCGCGGCTTGAGCGCACTCGGTGTTTCTTTTCCATAGCTTTTCTTTGCGCCTCTGCTGTCAAAGAAAAGCGGCTAAAAAGTCTTGGTATTTAAAGATAGTGCCACAAACTATAGCGACTGCTCATCTTTTATCCACTTTTTCTTTGAGAAAGTAGCCCCAAAGAAAAAGTTCCCAAAAAGAAAAGGGCGTTTTTTCGCCTGCGCGGCGGGCGGTTACCTCTTTTCTTGTCTGCCTCACGGCAGCCATTTGCTAACGCAAAATCGAAAAGGAAAAAGTAACCAAAAAACTTTTTTAATCGTTTAGTTTCTGCAAACATAGTGCGCGATAAATCACAATTTGTAGCGAACGCGCTATTGAATAAAATTCTAACTCTTATCATAAAATAAACAAAAAACGGAGTTTTATTCTATGGGCAATCGAAAAAGATCTCAAATATCAAAATTCGCCGTGGGTTACGCGCTGGAATTTGCACTTTTTTGCATAATTTCGGCGCTTATTTCACTTGTTTTTATAATTCCAATGCTCAATTTCAATTTTCCCCTGCCAAGTGAGGACGCAGAGGCGCAACCCTCACTTACCATTGTAATTGACGCGGGACACGGAGGTGAGGACGGTGGATGCGAGGGCAACGGACTCATAGAAAAAGATTTGAATCTCGACATATCTATGCGCCTTGCTTCCCTTTTGCGAGATGCCAAGATTAATGTCGTTATGACTCGCGAAACGGATATACTTTTATACGATCCAACCTCCGACTATGAGGGTAAAAAGAAGGCACAAGACGTGCGAAAACGACTACAGATCGCAAACGAGCAGCAAAACGCCGTTCTCGTCAGTATTCATATGAACTATTTCGCGCAAACTCAATATTCGGGACTACAGGTGTGGTACGGTGAAAACGATGCGCGCTCAAGAATACTTGCCAATTTGATACAATCAAACGTCAAGTCGGAATTACAACCAAACAACAAGCGCAATATAAAAAAGTCCACAAGCTCTATTTTCCTTTTGCACAATGCTGACTTTCCCGCGGTGCTCGTTGAGTGCGGTTTTCTATCCAATCCCGACGAAGCGCGCGCTTTGGGTGATGCGGAATACCGACAAAAGCTCGCTGAGATTATCTTTAAATCAATTATGACCTACATTTCTCAGAATAATACTTGATTTTTTTGCGGTTTTTATATATAATGTATTTAATAAGTTTTAAATTATCGAGCTGTTGAAAAAGTTAGTTTAAGAAAAGAGGATGCCACTTTTTGGGAAAAGTGGCGCAAAAACCTTTTAATCAGCTTCGCGCAATAAACATATAGTTTGTGCTGATTTGGCAAGACTCCGCGCAAATCGTGTTGTGTGATACTTTGTATCCCACAACACATAACGTTTTTCTCGCCATTTTAACAGGCGGCTCGAAAAACTGTGATTTGCTACCTCAACTAACTATTTCTTTGTTAGCACAGACTTTAAACTATGGTACATAGTAAGTAAATTTTAGAAAATTACTCCGTAGGAGTGATTTTCGTAGTTTTGAAAGTACAATACCGACCGTCGTACTTGTACGTAAGGGCGGTATTGGAGTTTCTAAACCGATAATTCGCTTGCGAATTGTCGAAAATTTACGTAAAATCTGCTCAAACCAAGTGCTAAAGTTTTTCGGGGCGTGGGGCGGTTTTTCAAAAAAGCCCCACATCTTTTTCTAACTAACTTCTCACCGCTAAACCCCAATTATCTTTCAAAGGACGGAAAAAAACAATGAAAGGCTTAAAAACTGTTTATATATGCTCGGAATGCGGTTGCATCTCTCCCAAATGGCTTGGAAAATGCAATCAGTGCGGAGCTTGGAATTCGCTCGTTGAGGACGTTATCTCTACCTCCCCCGAAAAACCAAGCGAGATAAAGCACAAAACCCTCACAAGCGGCAAGGAAAACCTTGCTCTCCCGTTTGACAAGACCGAGCTTCCCGACTACATAAGAAGTAACACCCGTCTTAACGAGCTTGACAGAGTGCTCGGCGGCGGTCTTGTTCACGGCTCCGTGGTTCTACTTTCGGGCGAGCCGGGTATCGGAAAATCCACACTCCTTATGCAGATCTCCGACGCTCTTGGTGAGCAAAAGAAGGTTTTGTATATTTCAGGAGAGGAATCTTCAGGACAACTCAAGCTCCGCGCGAAGCGTCTCGGTATCGTTGGTAAAAATCTTTATATTTTAACTGAAACCGAGCTTGAAAAAACACTCGCTCAGGTTGAAAAGGTCAAGCCCGACGTAATAATCGTGGACTCCATCCAAACGATGTACAGTGATAAAATTTCAAGTGCTCCCGGCACGATAACTCAAATAAAAGAATGCACCCTCGCATTCATATCCAAGGCAAAAAATGACGGAATTTCCGTTATTTTAGTTGGACACGTAAACAAAGAGGGCTCCATCGCAGGACCAAAAATCCTTGAACACATGGTTGACGCCGTGCTCTATTTTGAGGGTGATCGTCAGCACTCCTACAGAATTATTCGCGCAATGAAAAACCGTTACGGCTCCACAAACGAGATCGGAGTTTTTGAAATGGGCGACGAGGGGCTTATCGAGGTATGCAATCCATCTGAAATGTTGCTTGCGGACCGTCCCAAAAATGCCTCGGGTAACTGTGCGCTCTGCACTATTGAAGGCACACGCCCGCTTATCGCCGAGGTTCAGGCACTCGTTTCTCCCACAGCGTTCCCCGTTCCTCGCAGAACGTCAAACGGAATTGACTATAACCGTTTAAATCTCATTCTTGCTGTGCTTGAAAAGCGTCTTAATATGCGTTTTTCCTCAAGCGATGCTTATATCAACGTCATTGGTGGACTCCGTATTGATGAACCCGCAAGTGATCTTGCAGTTGCTATGGCACTCATATCCTCACTTCGTGATAAGATAGTTCCCGATGATCTTATTGCCATCGGCGAGCTTGGACTTTCGGGCGAGGTGAGAGCCGTTTCCAATCTTGAGCAGCGCGTAAAGGAAGCCGCACGCCTCGGATTTACAAAGGCGGTAGTTCCCTATCGAAATCTTGAAAAGCGTAAAATCGATTGCGGAATTGAGCTTATAGGTGTTAAATCAATATATGACACCTTAAAGCTTCTTTGCGAGCCGAAGGATTAAGAAAAGTAAAAAGTTAGTTGTTTCGACTTGTTCTTTTTTCGAGAAAAAATCAAAAATGAGGATATTTATCCAAATTATATATTATATAGAAACAAATGAAAATAAATTTGCAAAAAGCCCTTGACATTGTATTGCATTTGTGGTAGAATAGCAGTACCTCTGCGAATGGGCTTTTTTGTTATGCCTATTTTTAGCGCCGTCCCTTTCGGGACTTGGCATAATACCTTCTCAGAGGGAGGTACACTGACCGAAAGGTCAAAAAAATTTTAATGGGAGGTGCCGAAAAAATGGCTAATGATGCAAGAGTCAAGATTACTCTCGTTTGCACAGAATGCAAGCAGAGAAACTATGAATCTAAGAAAAACAAGAAGAATGACCCCGACAGACTTGAAATGAACAAGTACTGCAAATTCTGCCGCAAGCACACTCTTCACAAAGAATCCAAGTAATTGTAAAGGAGATTATTATGGCAGATTTGGAAAACAAAAAAGCAAATAACCCCGAAACAAAGAATGTGAAGAAAAAGAGCGACAAACCTTCTCTTTGGAGCAAGATTGCATCCTTTGCAAGAAGCGTTAAGAGCGAGGTCAAAAAGATTTCTTGGTCCCCTTGGACGGATGTTCGCAAAAACACATTGGTAGTAGTTGTTGTTATCGCAGCTTGTGTAGTTGCTTTGGCAATTGTTGACTACGTATTTGCACAGGGAATCACAGCTCTTGGAAATCTCTTCTAATTAAGGAGAAAACCATGAGCGATATTAATGAAATGAACGTTGGCCCGAGATGGTATGTGGCGCACACCTACTCAGGTTATGAAAACAAGGTAAAAACAAGCCTTGAAAAAATTATTGAGAACCGTGGTCTTGAGGATCTGATCTATGATATTAAAATTCCTGTTCAGATCATTATCGAAAAGAAAGGCGACCAGGAAATCGAGGTTGAGGAAAAGCTCTTCCCCGGTTACGTTTATATCAAAATGACTATGAACGATGAAAGCTGGCACGCAATACGCGGAATCACAGGTGTTACGGGCTTCGTAGGCCCCGGATCACGCCCCTCTCCCCTTTCTGACGAGGAGGTTGCTGCACTTAACATCGAAGAAAAGAAGGTTAAGCTCAGCTATGCGGTTGGTGATACTGTTGTGGTTATCGCAGGTCTCTTCGAGGGATACACAGGAACAGTTCAATCAATTTCCGACGATTCAAACAAGGTTGTCGTTCTCGTTAACAGAGGACGCAGAGATATGCCCGTTGAGCTTGATGCGGGTATGATCAAGGCAAAAGAAAACTAATCAAGCATCTTTTATGCGGCAAGACATTGTCGCGTGGGAGGGAGAAAATTTTAATTTACGTCAATTCTCCCGTATAAACCACAATGGAGGTATTTTAAAATGGCAAAGAAAGTAATGGGTTACATTAAGTTGCAATTGCCCGCAGGCAAGGCTACACCCCAGCCCCCCGTAGGTCCTGCTCTTGGTCAGTACGGTGTTGCAATTCCTGTATTCACAAAAGAATTCAACGAAAAAACAAAGAATGACATCGGTCTTATCATTCCTGTAGTTATCACAGTTTATGCTGACCGTTCATTCACATTTATCACAAAGACTCCCCCTGCCCCCGTTCTTATTAAGAAGGCATGCGGCATCGAATCCGGTTCTGCTAAGCCCAATAAGACAAAGGTAGCACAGCTCACAAAAGAGCAGGTTAGAAAAATCGCTGAGACAAAAATGCCCGACCTCAACGCTAGTTCTATCGAAGCAGCTATGAGCATGGTTGCAGGTACTGCAAGAAGTATGGGTATCACTGTTGAAGAGTAAGGAGGAGCAAGATAATGGCTAAATACGGTAAGAAATATTCCGATAGCGCAAAGCTTATCGAAAAGAATAAGACATACGATCCCGCAGAAGCTCTCGCACTCGTTTGCCAGACTTCTAAGGCAAAGTTTGATGAAACAATCGAGCTCCACATTCGTCTCGGTGTTGACTCCCGTCACGCAGACCAGCAGGTTCGTGGTGCAGTAGTTCTCCCCAACGGTACAGGTAAGACAGTTAGAACACTTGTATTCGCAAAGGGTGACAAGGCAGAGGCTGCTAAGGCAGCTGGCGCTGACTACGTTGGCGAGCTTGATATGGTTGAAAAGATCACAAAGGAAAACTGGTTCGAGTTTGACGTTGTTATCGCTTCTCCCGACATGATGGGTGTTGTTGGTCGTCTTGGTAAGATCCTTGGTCCCAAGGGTCTTATGCCCAACCCCAAGGCAGGTACAGTTACTCCCGACGTTGCTAAGGCTGTTCTTGAAGCTAAGGCAGGTAAGATCGAGTACCGTCTTGATAAGACAAATATCATTCACTGCCCCATCGGTAAAGCTTCCTTCGGTCCCGAAAAGCTTGCTGAGAACTTCAACACTCTCGTTGGCGCAGTTATCAAAGCGAAGCCCGCTGCTGCTAAGGGTCAGTACATTAAGAGCTGCGTAATCGCATCCACAATGGGCCCCGGCATCAAGGTTAATCAGGCAAAGCTTGGTTAATCCCCTAACGTTAGAAATTAACTGGAGGATTTAAAAATGACAATCGCTTTGGGTATTATTATCATTCTTCTCACTGTTGCTCTCACTGTTCTCGTTCTTATGCAGAGCGGTAAGGGTAAGGAGCTCTCCGGTGCAATCGCAGGCGGAAGCAGCAATTCCTACCTTGGCAATAGCAAGACAAGTGATAAGGATAAACTTTTGGCTAAAATAACATGTGTGCTTGCAGTAGTTCTTGTGATCTGCATTTTGGCACTCTATATTATAGCCGCTTAAGTTGAATAATTTATTAAATAAAATACCTCGTGAATTTCACGAGGTATTTTTTTATACAAATAGCTTCTGTTATCAGGAAAAGCTTTTTATAAATATCTATTGACTAATTTAGTCGAAAATGATAAAATATTCTTGTATGTGAAAATACAAATTAAATTTATCATAACAAGCAATTAAGGAGAAAAACAATGTTTGATATTTTTGACGTTCTCGCCCTTATCGGCGGTCTGTGTTTGTTTTTGTTTGGTATGAACGTTATGGGTGACGGCTTGGAAAGGCGCGCGGGCAACAGTCTCAAAACACTTCTCGGCAAGCTCACCAACAGTAAAATCAAAGGTTTTTTAACAGGTATGGGCGTTACCGCTGTAATCCAGAGCTCCTCTGCAACTACAGTTATGGTGGTCGGCTTTGTAAACTCCAAGCTTATGACCTTGAAGCAGGCGATTGGCGTTATTATGGGTGCCAAGCTTGGAACCACTATCACCTCGTGGATACTTTCACTCGGTGGCATCTCAAGTGACAATGTTTTTCTTAAGCTTTTAAAGCCCACATCCTTCACTCCCGTTCTTGCGCTCATAGGTATTGCACTTACAATGTTTTCAAAGTCCTCTAAAAAGAAGGACACGGGAACGATCCTTCTCGGATTTGCAACTCTTATGTACGGTATGGACGCAATGAGTGATGCAGTAAAGGGACTTTCCACGATTCCCGAATTTCAAAATTTATTTCTCGCATTCACTAACCCCATCCTCGGTGTTATCGTCGGCGCGGTAGTTACTGCCATAATTCAGTCCAGCTCTGCTTCCGTCGGTATCCTTCAGGCACTCAGTGCAACGGGTGCAGTTTCATATGCGGCTGCTATCCCGATCATTATGGGTCAAAATATAGGAACATGTGTTACTGCTATGCTCTCATCAATCGGCACAAGTAAAAATGCAAAGAGAGCATCCTTCATCCATCTTTCATCCAGCGTTATAGGAACTGCGATTTGGCTTTCGGCCTTTTGGATTCTCTCCGAAATTTTCAAGCCCGTTCTTCTCACCGAAGCGGCTTCTCATCTTGGAATTGCGGTTTGCCACTCAATATTCAATATTCTCTGTATAGCCATACTTCTTCCCGCATCATCACTCCTTGAAAAGCTTGCATATAAATTCATTCCCGATTCCGAAAGCGATAAGGAAGAAAAGGTTGAGCTTGACGAAAGACTTCTTGCAACTCCCGCAATCGCTCTCGCACAAAGCGCAGATCTTGCAAATAAGATGGCAAGAGCTTCAGTAGAGGGCTTCCGTCTCAGTATAGAGGCAATAAACTCATATTCAAGTGAAAAAGCAGAAAGAATCCGCAAGCTTGAAAAGAAGGTCGATCACTACGAGGACGTGCTTGGAACGTACCTTGCGAGACTCAGTCAACATCAAATGTCCGACGAGGACGGTGCAAAAATCACTATGCTTCTTAAGGCGATCGGTGATTTTGAGCGAATCTCCGACCACTCCGTAAACGTTCTTGAATCCATTGAAGAGCTTAAGGAAAAGAAGATTGAGTTTTCCGATTCTGCAAAGAAGGAGCTTTCAGTTCTCTGCAATGCGGTTGACGAGATCGTTATACATACTGAAAATGCATTTGTAAATAATGACCTCTCGGTCGCTTACAACGTTGAACCTCTTGAAGAGGTAATTGACGCGCTTAAGAGAATTCTTCGTAACAGCCACGTTGTTCGTCTTAAGGGCGGTGAATGCACTGTCGAGGCGGGCTTTGTTTGGGCGGACCTTCTTACCGACTTTGAAAGAGTTGGTGACCACTGCTCCAATATTGCTCTCGGTATTATAGACACTAATAATAACAATATGAATGCACACGAGATGCTTCACGCAATCCATCACGACGACACCGATTTCAAGCAAAAATTTATAGAATATTCAAAGAAATATTCTATTCAATAGCAAAGCATACATAATTGCTTGCATTCTTAAACACACTTAATATCATAGAAAATTAACTGAGCCGCAAGCTTTTAAAAAACTTGCGGCTCAGTCATTTTTATAATCCAATATTTTTTCAAATAAAAGACCGCCTTGCACAAACAAAATCTAATGCAAAGCAGTCTTATTTTAGTTAAAATAATATATGGTTTCCTTGTCTGGACAGTTGGTAGATAAATCATAGATTTTTCCATCAGAATCCTTGAAATAGGTATGTCCCCATTCATTTCCTTCCACTTCCGACAATGAAGAACTGTTATTCCAATAATCCACTACCTTCCAGCCGTCTTCATAATAAACACCCGTGGTACGAACACCTACGCTAAGCTCTCCACGAACTGCATCCTGAACATTCGCAGAATAGGATTCGCTTGAGCTTATGCCCCCTCTACTGCTTCCGTTGAAAATCCAAAATACGATTCCGATCAAAAGTATCCACGCCATAAACGGCGCAAACAATGCCAATCCGAAATATATCTTGTAATCCGATTCCCCTTCTTTGCAAGATATAATTGCATAGATAATCAATGAGAGCAATCTATGTGCAACCAAAAAAACAGCGGGATATAAAATCACATCCGATAAGTTCATACCTGTTTTTATGTAAGGCATCATACCGTCCGCGAGACACAGGACTAAAAAAAGAACATACAAACAAACAAAAAACATACTGTGTTTTCCGTTGTTTTTCTTATAAAAATAAGCCATTAAGAGCAACGGAATGATAGAATAATTTAAAATGAGTGTCACACCAATACCAAGCAAGGGATTGTTAAACATCGAAATATCGTAAGCTGATTTCAGATCAAACTCATTTCTAATGATAATAGAAACCAAAATATAACCAACAAATGCCGCCAAACACGCTATGTAATACTTTGCTGTGAATTCCTTTTTTATTTTCAAATTTTTCTTTTTTTGAGTAGTTACCACATTCTCGTGGGTATTGACTTTTTCTTTTGTACTTTGATTTTTAGAGGAATAATCAGCCAAGCATTCATCATAACCGTTCTTTATTAAATTGGATATAAATTCCGGATCGGCACCAAGCTCGACAGGTGTAGAAAGTGCAAGCGCTTTTTTCATAAGTGCCAAGCCCGTTTCTTCATCTTTATCCCATATTCCAGTTCCGTGAAAAAGTTGGTACCCAAGCTCATAATATGCAAGGTTAAAATTGAGATCGGTAGATTCATGTATATATTTATCTGCCCATTCCAAACATTGCGTTTGAAGCTCATTTTCTTCTTGACGTTCAGCATTGCTACCTACGATAACCGCACTCCAAAACAAAATATAGTGTGGGATGCCTGTCTTATCGCCGCATGCAACAAATCTTTCGGCAACGTCTACCATCTGTTCAAAAAGCTCTTCACTTTCTTCATCCACAAAACCCGTTTGCGCATTCCATCCTTCACTTAATATATACTGCAATGAAGGAAACATAGCGGTAATTGAAAAATTAGATATTCTTTCTTTTAATTGATTTACAATCTCATTCATTCTTATTTATCGAAATGTTTTCTCAACTCATTATCAAGATATCTCTCAGAAATCTGACCCTTTACAGTTACTTGAGTCTTATGTTCTTTGCCACATTTTTTACAACGCAAAAGAACATCCACATCACTATAGTCCTCACCCATAGCGGCAGGAACAGTACGAACGACATTAGCGTCAATTATGCAAGAAGAGTCAAATTTTTCCTTACAATTAGGGCATTCCTTGCCTCTATTCATAATTGATTTGTATATGAACAAACCGCCCACAAAAACACCAATAACTACAATACCAAATAAAACATCCATAAATTAATCCTCTCTTTAAATTGATTTTTTAAAATAAATTATCAATAATAGTGGTTTGTAAGCCACTACTTTTGTATCAAGATTTTCAATCTCAATACACAATGTGCATACAATAAACGACGAAATAATAAATAAATGCATAGATTATCATTAAAATGCTAATTGTATTACTCCCCCCCTTCTTTTATTACAATTGTTTCGTCGCTGTCTTGTTGGTAACAAAATGTTACATTTTTATTGTAACATTTTGTTACAATAAAGTCAAGAGTTTTTTGTTTTTTGGGGGAAAAACCAAATGGATGATGATAATAACAAGGGATTAGTTGGTTTAAAATTGGTAAGAAAAGCAAAAAAATATAGTCAGTTAAAAGTTGCTATGGATTTATCCATTAGCCGAGAAGCTTTATCCTATTACGAAAACGGAAAAAGAAGTCCCGATATTGAGATGCTACGAGCGCTATCTAAATATTTTAATGTTTCAATTGATTTTTTGGTCAACGGAGAGGAATTCCAAAAGCAATAATCCAATCATAGATATTTTTTATCTTTGACAATTTTGCACGTAAACAAAATAAAATAAGAACCACTTCCAAGATTATCGCTCAAGGGTGTGGTTCTTTATTTATATAAATTGCTCAGCATCTTATCATCTCGACAAAAGCCGACATATACTGTAATTGGCGGAAAACAAAAATCACCGCCTAAGGAGAAGCTATGAATAGAGATAATTATTACAGAAACAACAGATGCGGATGCGGCAGACGTCCCGATGAAAATGACGAAAACTGTATTATCTGCCCACAGGGTCCTCAAGGTCCGCAAGGACCCCAGGGACCACAAGGTCCTGCCGGTGAAATGGGACCGCGCGGCCCTCAAGGCGTGCAGGGAGTAATTGGTCCCACAGGTCCTCAAGGTCCGATGGGACCACAAGGTCCTATTGGAGAAACAGGCCCTCAAGGTCCTATAGGAATGACGGGTCCTCAAGGTCCTGCGGGTCCTATGGGTGCAACGGGCGCTACGGGCGCGACAGGCGCACAAGGTCCTCAGGGCGAGGTCGGTCCTCAAGGTCCTCGTGGATTACCCGGCGGAGTTCTTTCCTATGCGGATTTCTACGCACTAATGCCCACAGATAATGCCGCAACTGTGGCTTTGGGCACAGATGTTGCCTTCCCTCGTAATGGTGTTATCGCAAACACCAATATCGGCAGAACAAGTGACACGGAATTTCTACTTTCAGCAATAGGCACGTATCTGGTCACCTTTAACGTCCCCGTTACCGAGGCAGGTCAGCTCGTTCTTACCCTCAACGGCACGGAGCTTGCCTACGGAGTATTCGGTAGAGCAACAGGAACGTCCGACATTATAGGCACAACGATAATTAATACCACAACAGCAAACACGACCTTGAGTGTTCGCAATCCTGCAGCCAATGCAACAGCATTGACAATAACACCCTATGCGGGCGGAAACCTCCCTGTAAGCGCACACTTAACAATAGTTCAAATCGCTTAACAAAAAAACACCCACCCTCTTGGGTGGGTACATATTTTATTTGCAAATTATTGCATATATTTCAGTTTGTCAAGCGCGTTTTGAAGTATGATCTGTGCAGAAAGAGTGTCAACAACTCCCTTTCTTTTCGCTCCACGCGTATTAGTTTCGTTAAGAAAGCGTGTAGCCGCCATGGTGGAAAGACGTTCATCAAAAAAGGCAACGGGAACATCGGGCATTCTTTCCTCAAGCAGTGCTGCAAGCTCCTTTATTCTATCCGCCCTAAAGCCCTGCGAGCCGTCCATATTGATTGGAAGTCCCAAAACTATTCCTACTATTCTCTGCTCCGCGCAGACCTCGGCAATCTTATCCGCAACCTTTACGATTCCGCCGGGAGAAATATATCCTATACCCGATGCAAGGATTCTCGAAGGATCGGAAACGGCAAGTCCCGTTCTCTTATCGCCAAAATCAATTCCGAGAAGCTTTCCCTTTGTGTTTAAAATTCTATTCATAATATAAATATACAGCTCCCTTCAATTTATGCTTTGATTATATCAAATAAACCTTTCTTTGTCAAATATAGTTTTTATAATTTACAAAAAATCGTATAAATTCGTAATTAAGGGCAAAAATACTATTATCAAATCAAAATTACACTCAGAAAGGAACAAAATTATGTTTGATAAAGAAAAATTGATTAGAAATTTTAAGGAAAACAAAGCCGTTTACATCACGGCAATCTCCATTCTGCTTTGTATGATCATTATTATTGCCGCAGTTGGCGCGTCCAATGCGAACAAGCAGACTCAACCCGACCTCACAAAGCCCACACCTACAGTTCCTACCCCTACTCTTCCCGACAAGCCATCAAGTGACGTTGGAACAAAGCTCCCTACCTTTTACCTTCCCGTTACAGGCAAGCTATCTGCTGTGCACGACAGTGAGCTTCAGGTTTTCTCTCCCACAATGAATGATTACCGAGTTCATCTTGGCGTTGATATTCTTGCGGAGGAAGGTACACCCGTTTATGCAGCGGCGGACGGCACAGTAACACAGATTTGGGAAGACGTGAGAATGGGTCAGTGCATCGCGGTAAAGCACACCGGTGATGCGGTGTCCGTCTATAAAAACGTTTCAGTTGAGCTACCCAAAGGCATTATTGAGGGCGCAACAGTAAGGGCAGGACAGCAGATCGCAACAGTTGGCTCAACCGCTATGGTTGAAGTTGCAGAAGAGCCCCACCTCCACTTTGAAATGACCGTTGGCGGACTTGAGGTCGATCCCCTTGAATATTTTTCAAGTAAGGACGTAGCAACACTCCAAAAGGATACCGCCTACGAGCAGAACACAGAAACCGATAAATAATTTTAGATCATTTAAAAATCATCCGCGCAAGCGGATGATTTTTGTATATAAATTGGGATTTAGCGCGCACTATGTTCGCACTAACCCACTGTTTGTTTTGCACCGGTTTTTCAAAAGCGGTCGCCCGCGCGGCGTGAGCGCAAAAAACGGCCCTTTCTTTTCCATAGCTTTTCTTTGGGCCTCTTTTTCCAAAGAAAAGCGGCTAAAAAGTCTTGGTATTAAAAGATAGTTTGCCTTGTGTAAC
>JBGVNP010000055.1:0-3612 GCA_045125655.1 Eubacteriales bacterium
GACGACCGCCATATTATCGTCGATCGGATAGTCGATGATGAAGTAATCATATTTGTCGCGAATCGGCTCTAACTGCCTCTTGAATCTCAACTGCTGGGGATGAAGCGTATCAAGCAGTACTTCCTTATTGGCGCGAATCAGCTCAAAATTGGCGGGAATCACATCGATACCGTACTCACTGTGACGAATCACCTTTTCGATAATAACGTCCTTTGCCGTCAGCAAATCTGCCGAGGTTAAACCGTCCGGCGTATAGCAGCCAAGTGTTTTTGATGAGCTTGCCTGTTTGTCAATGTCGATCAGTAACACACGCATACTGTAATCGTTGTGCAGAATTTGCGCGAAAGCGAGGGAACTCACGGTCTTGGCGATTCCGCCCTTTATCCCAAAGAACGATAAAACTTTCATTTTCTTCTCCTGTCTTGCATCATTATGCTATACTGTTTACTGCCATCGGAAGGCTCACACGTTCTACGTCTGAAGATTCATTCAAAACGAGATACAGCACAACGTCGCCGAGGCTCATTGATGAAAAGAGCTGATTGCCGTTTTCGGAAGCTATGAGTACATCCTCAAAGGTATGGTTTTTCAACGGACCGCTCTCCCATCTGGAAAACACCTCGTCACATTCCTTCACCGAAAAAGCCGCAACCTCTTTATCCATATACTCCTCGCTCAGTTGGTGCATTCCGAACCATACCGGCTGCTGATCCGCAGGGTTCAGCACAACGCCGTCGTCTGATACGATGGCGATAAAATCCACATTTCTCATGGAAATCTGCTTTGAAACTAATAATTCTCTCACTGTCATGGTCATTCTCCCCTCTTGAAGTTGATAAAACAAAAGAGGAATCAAAAGGCGCACCTTCTCTAAGGCACATTCTTTTTGATTCCTCTAAAAAAACAAATTCTAAAAATGGAATGATATATAAAATATCCTATGATAATATTATAATTCATTTCATTAGGTTTGTCAAGAGGTTTTGTGATTTAAGTTTCCCCAAAACCTGCGAGCAAAAGCTGAGGTGAAGGCGTGGGAATAGCGAGCAGGCGCTTCAACCCCGACTTGACGTACTTCAAGGTTTCATAGATACCGTCTGCGATGGCGTAATAGACGAAATCAGGCGCTCCGAACAGACGCTTTGAAACCTCGATGATCTCAAAGCGCATACGGGTAAAGAACGGCTTGTCGGACAGCATGGAAATATAACCGATGGCAAGCGTCAGAAGCAAATCGAGAGTACGGATAGATTGCAGAGAACGCACCCTCAGATTCTCGTAATCGAATTTTTGCTTTTTGAATTTGAAGTATTCCTCGATTCTCCAGCGCATCAAATACGCCTTGCAAACCGAAATCCCGATTCGTTTATCGTCCGATGACAGATTGGTGATCAACAGCATTGGTTCCTCGCCGAAACCGTATACAACCACTAATTGTAATTCAACATTTTTGTATTTAGGCAGTTGAATCGAAATAATACTGATTTTGACGTCTACTTGTTTGCCGCTTTTGTTTTTGAATCTCAGGCTGTATTTACCCTTGAAGCGATTGGCGACAGACATGATGTTTTCGGTTTTTCCATTATAGATAACATTACGGTTCTTTTTGGCTCTGATAATGAACTTTTCGTTGTTTCTGATAAAGTAACGGTAGTATTTGTTGTTGTCAAAGCCTCTGTCCATCGTCCTGACATTGTCTTTGGAAAAGTGTCTGCTGATATATTCAAAGCAATCAAGATATTCCTCGATTTCGCTGACAAAGTCTTCATCCTTGGTTGAGTAGATACGGCTGTATATACCGAAGGGCAGCTTGTTTTCGCTTGAGAGAACCGCTGCGCCGATAGTATGGTAACCGATCCCGATCTCACCTGTGCTGCCGTCGCGTACCTCGCAGAGCTTTTCAAGGTGTTTGCTGGCGGGCTTGGTGATGTCGGAACCATCGACAATTATCAAGCTGTCATCATTATACCGGCGTTTGATTGCTTTGAGATAGTTTTCACGCACGGTTTCGGCGTCTGCTGCTTCAAAGTCCGCAAGATTTCTCGACAATCTGTTGACTGTTTTGATCAGCTTGATGTTTTCATGCAGGCTGCGGCTGATTTCAGACAGCATACAGCTTCCCGAGGCAAGCGTTCCGTACAACATATCTGTTACGAATTTCTTATCAGGACGGTTCAAGCCTTTTGAAATTTTTTGAGAATAATTCAAAATACCCCTTTTCAAATTACCGTTGAGTGTGTTATAATTCAACATAGTGCAATACGCTCCTTTGGTATGGTTTTGTTCCAATTTAATTATACCATTTTTCGAGCGCTATTGCACTTCTTTTTTTACCCGATTTTCATTTTTTTATTGCCGAGTTTTCCCTTAACCACGCCATTTTTTCAACATTCACGATTGCGTTTTGGGGAAACTTAAACTGTCTTCTGAAGAACGACACATAATTGAAGTGCGCTTCAATGAGGACAAGTGGACGATCTACGCAATCGCCAAAAGTCTTGGCAGACCATACAACACGATCAAAAACGAGATCAACCGTGGTACGGTATATCTCTACAACGGAAAGATAGCCAGATATAAGGCTGACAAAGGCGAGGAAGCATATCGTGAACATCGCAAGAACAGCTGCCGCAATTACCGTTGCCTTGAAACAGCAAAGTTTCTCAGATATGTTGAAGATCAGTTTTTCGATGAAGGATGGTCTTTGGACGCCGCAGTAGGTCATGCAAAAGCCAACGGACTGTTTTCCTCTAAAGAAATGGTGTGTACCAAAACGCTGTATAACTATGTTGATTCAGGTCTGCTTAAAATCAAGAACATCGATTTGCCTGAGAAACTGTCGAGAAAGACTAAAACCAAGAAAGATCGAGAAAACAAGCGAAAACTCGGCAATAGTATTGAGCAGCGTCCCGATATTGTAGATACCAGAGAAGAGTTCGGACACTGGGAAATCGATAGTGTAATCGGCAGGAAGGTCGAAGGCGAATCTCAGGTGATGACAATAGTCGAGCGCAAGCTTAGAAAGTCCATATGGATCAAGGTGAGAAATCACTCTGCCGAAGCGATAGATGAGGCGCTATCCGCTCTGATTGATCAGTTCGGAGATAAATACAATGAAGTATTCAAAAGCATTACCGGTGATAACGGATCCGAATTCGCTAACCTCTCTCAGATTGAATCAAAAGGCATAGCCGTATATTTCACTCATCCGTATTCGTCTTACGAAAAGGGAACTAACGAGTGCCACAACAAAATGCTGCGCAGATTTATACCGAAGGGCAAAAGCATTGACGACTACAGCGCTGATGACATCATCTACTTTGCGGATAAAATCAACAACCTGCCCAGAAAGATTCTGGGCTACAGAACCCCGGAAGAGCTGTTCGAGCAGGAACTCGACCGCATATATGTTGCCGCGTGAGCCGCGTCGCCGCGAGTTTTCCTCGCTCGTCGCTACGCTCCTCCCTCGAAAAACTCGCGGCGATCTACTACAGACTCAAAAATTGTTGCAACTTGCTATTGCAATTTGCGAAAGAATTAAAGTTTGTAGAAAATTCGGAGTCAGAACGCCAAGCACTGATTGAAAATTTCAATAAATTTGATGACTTGTCG
>JBGVNP010000056.1:0-1998 GCA_045125655.1 Eubacteriales bacterium
CCAATAGCCGATAGCAACACTGTACATCAAGTCGCCGATAGTGCTGATAGCACTTGCTTGTAAAAGCAGTATAAAATTTTTATTCCATAATTTCTTGACCATAAAAAGATCTCCTTTGCTTTTTACTCCATTGTAGTAAAAAGATCTTGGTTGCGCTATACATTTTAGTGTTCAAATGTAAAAAATATAAGCAACCTTTCGTTGCTTTTTATATTATAGCGCATTTAAGGCATAAAATCAAGGATTTATCTGAAATAATTGCTGCAAAGCATTGAAAAATAAGGACTTTAGTGGTATAATACAAAAAAAACAATTGAGGTGATCACTATGAAAAAAACATTGCCAAAGCGCAAAATGATACGCTACTGTCTTTCCGATATAGCTAAGGGACTTTTTAACGGTATGATAGGCAATTATTTGCTTTACTTTTTCCAACCCACTGTGAAGAGTGGAATTCCTTCTCTCTTGCCCGACAGTAAGCTCTTGGGCTTCATCACGATTATGGCTCTCCTTACGGGTATTAGTAAGGTGGTTGATGCTATAACCGACCCGTGGGTTGCAAATCTCTCCGACAGATGCACACACAAGGACGGCAGAAGAATGCCCTTTATGAGATGGGCGGCAGTGCCTTATGCGGTTTCCGTGCTTATGATATTTATGGCTCCGTTTGAGCAGGGCTCGGTTCTTAACGCGATTTGGGTGGGATTTTTCCTTGTAGTTTACTACACATCCTATACCTTCTTCTTTATTCCGAGAAACGCGCTTATCCCCGAGGTTATTCCCGATGCTAAGGATAGAGTTGGATATTATGGTATCAGTACTGCATTCTTTATGGGCTCAAGCTCATTTATGTACGCCGCTACCTTGTTTGTAAATCTCATCAAGGATCTCGGCGTGAGTGCTCTTTGGTCCTGGAGAATAGTATTCACCGTGTTTGCTGCTATCGGTCTTACCTGCGTAATTCTCGGTTCTACTGCATTTAAGGAAACCGACTACGTTGAGGCGAGCGTTAAGCCCAAGCAGTCCCTTCTTGCTTCCGCAAAGAGTATTTTTAAGAATAAGAGCTTTGTTACCTTCTTTATGGGTGACCTTTTCAGCTATCTTTCAATGGCGTTCTTCCAGACCGCTATGCTTTATTATATTACTATGCTTCTCAACGTTCCCGAGGAGCAGTCCTTCCTTGTAATGCTCTCCGCAATTGGAGTTGCGCTTTGCCTCTTCCCGATGATCGTTAAGCTCAGTAAAAAGCACGGCAAGAGAACAATGCTCGTTGCCGCGAGTGTGATATTCACAGTAGTGTTCGCATTCATCTTCTTCGGAGACAAGCTTGCGGCTCTCGTGCCCGGAAACGAGCTTTACCTTGGACTCTTTATGGGTATCGTAGTTGCGTTTCCTTTTGCGGCTATCAACATTTTGCCCCAGTCCTGTATGTCCGATATTATTCAGAAGGACAGCATTGAGCACGGTGTAAACAGAGAGGGATTTTTCTCCGCTACAAAGACCTTTATTGAAAAGATCGCGTATTCCGTAGCCATGGTAGTGGTTTCGAGCGTTCTTGCCATTGGTGCACCCGCAGGGGAATCCGTGGGTATGCTAGGTGTTAAGCTCACCGGTGTATTTGCAGGATTTTTCAGCCTTGTTTCGCTCGTTTTCTTCATTTTCTATAATGAAAAGGGTGTAACTAAGTTTATTGATGAGCATAGAAACGGAAGTGAGCAAAAATGAAAAAATACGAATTGAAGAGCGAGAACGAGAGATCGTATGTATCCGCCGAGAAAAACGCAGAATACATTGAAAAGCTCTCGAAAATGATAAACTGCAAAACTGTTTGGACTCCCGAGGGCAAATATAACTCCGAATTTGTCAAGTTTTATGAGCTTCTTGAGGTGATTTTCCCAAACCTCACTGAAAAAGCCGAAAGATTGACATTTGGCGGTGGATGCTTCGTTTACGTTATCAGGGGCAAAAATGCAAAGAAAAATATAATGCTTATGTCCC